>NZ_JBHTTQ010000058.1:0-44303 GCF_042794475.1 Streptomyces sp. NPDC056527 | reverse complement strand
CCACCCCGAAGGGCTTCATCGTTCGACTTGCATGTGTTAAGCACGCCGCCAGCGTTCGTCCTGAGCCAGGATCAAACTCTCCGTGAATGTTTACCGGTTATCCGGTGCACACCACGAGAGCGGAACGACCGGTCGGAATAGGACCAGTCGTTCACAGCGTCCTCGCTGTGTTGTTGCCTACCCGCCACAAGGGCCGGCAGGACTTTCAAAGGAACCTCGCCATCCGAAGATGGACGGGGTATCAACTAATCTGGCGTTGATTTTTGGCACGCTGTTGAGTTCTCAAGGAACGGACGCTTCCTTTGTACTCACCCTCTCGGGCTTTCCTCCGGGCTTTTCCCTTCGGTCTTTCGTGTTTCCAGCTTAGCAGATCCGATTTCCGTTTCTGCTACCCGCTGGAGCGGGCTGCCGGGCTGTTCTTCGCTTTCGCGTTTCCCTTTCCGGCGATTCCGACTTTATCAGATTCATTTCGGCCTACCTAATCGGTGGCTTCGTGATTCGAATAAGGAATCGGGGTGGCTCCGTGGAAATCAACTTCCCGACCGGAGCAAGAGAGACTCTAGCTGCTGACCTTCGAACTTGTCCAGTCCGAGGCAACCGTTTGAATCTACCTCCCCACGCGGACCGTGTCAACGGTTTTTGTGGGCGAGGAGGAGACTAGCAGGTCAGCGGGGTCGTCCGCACATCAGGCAGCCGTCGGCAGGGCCGCACTGCGGTCCGCCTCCTCGACATCGCCCGTGTCACCCGCTCGGGCCGCACGGCCGCCCAGCACATAGACGTAGACGAGAAATGCCAGTTCAGCGGCGACACCGATGGCGATGCGCGCCCAGGTGGGAAGGCCCGACGGGGTGACGAAGCCTTCGATGAGGCCCGAGAGAAAGAGGACCAGGGCCAGGCCGATCGCCATTCCCACGGCCGCGCGGCCCTGCTGGGCGAGGGCGGAACGGCGGGTCATGGGGCCGGGGTCGATGAGGGTCCATCCGAGGCGCAGTCCGGTGCCGGCGGCGACGAAGACCGCCGTCAGCTCGAGGAGGCCGTGCGGGATGAGCAGGCCCAGCATGATGTCGAGGCGGCCCGCGGAGGACATCAGGCCGATGGCCACCCCGAGGTTCAGCATGTTGAGGAAGAGGATCCAGAGCACCGGGACACAGAGGAACGCGCCCAGGACCAGGCACATGGCGGCGGCCTGGGCATTGTTCGTCCAGACCTGAGCCGCGAAGGAGGCCGCCGGGTGGCTGGAGTAATACGTCTCGTACTGACCGCCCGGACGGGTCATCTCGCGAAGATCGGCCGGCGCGCCGACCGCGGCCTGGACCTCGGGGTGCGTACCGATCCACCAGCCCATGACCGCCGCGAGGAGCAGGGAGAGGACGGCCGTCGGAACCCACCAGTGGCGGGAGCGGTAGACCGCGGCCGGGAAGCCGGCCGTGAAGAAGTCGGTGACGTCGCGCCATGAGGAGCGACGGGTGCCGGTGACCGTGGCGCGGGCGCGGGCGACGAGCTGGGTGAGCCGGGCCGTGAGCATGGGGTCCGGGGCGGCCGACTGGATCAGCGAGAGATGGGTGGCCGTCCGCTGATAGAGGGAGACGAGCTCGTCCGCCTCGGCGCCGCTGAGCTTTCCGCCTCGGCGCAGGAGGTGGTCGAGGCGGTCCCACTCTGCTCGGTGGGCGGTGACGTAGACGTCGAGGTCCATGATCGGCTGCTGCTCCAGGCACTGGGTGCGTACGGGTCCGTACTACTGCGGCGCGCTGCGGGTCAGCTTGGCAGACTGTCGTACCGAGGGGTCGGGAAGGTCTGAGAAGGGTGGGCGCCGTGAGCGGGGTTGTGACGGGGGATGCCGTCGTACTGGGTTTGCAACCGGCGCGGCTGCCGAGCCGGGCTCTGGCGCTGGTCCTCGATCTTGTGGCGGTGTGGGCGGTCTACCTGCTGATCACGGTGGGGCTGGCGATGGCCACCGCATCACTGGACGAGGCCGCGCAGACGGCGATCTCGATCGCGTCGTTCCTGCTGGTGTTGGTGGGGGCGCCGATCGCGGTGGAGACGCTGTCGCACGGGCGGTCGCTGGGGAAGCTTGCCTGCGGGCTCCGGGTGGTGCGGGACGACGGCGGGCCGATCCGGTTCCGGCATGCCCTGGTGCGCGGGGCGATGGGGGTCGTGGAGATCCTGATGACCTTCGGGGTCGTCGCCTGCATCGCGTCGCTGGTGTCGGAGCGGGGGCGGCGGATCGGCGATGTGTTCGCGGGGACGCTGGTCGTACGTGAGCGGGTGCCGGCGGCTCGGAGCGCGGTCGTTCCCCCTCCTCCGCCGTGGCTCGTGGGTCGTTTCGCCGAGCTGGATCTGTCGGCGGTGCCGGACGCACTGTGGCTGGAGATACGGCAGTACCTGACACGGATGCGGCAGTTGGATCCGGGCGTGGGGCAGCGGCTGGCGGAGCGGCTGGCCGATGAGCTGGTGGCGCGGACCGGGACGCCTCCCCCGCCGGGGGTGCCCGCGGCGGCGTATCTGGCCGGGGTGGTCGCCGAGCGGCAGGCTCGGGAGGCTCGCCGGGCGTTCGCACCGGCGGCGCCGGGCGTGGGTGGGCAGGTTCCCGGGTTCGCGGCTCCCGTGGTGCCGCCGGTGAGCCCGGCTTCGGCTGCGCGTGTGGATCTTCCCGTCGCTCCCGCCCCTGGCCCCGTGGCGCCGCCCGTCGTGGCGTCGGAGGTACGTGATTCGGGCTCGTCGACCGGGTTCGCGCCGCCGGCCTAGGGCCAGACGGACGGCGGGGTCTCGAGGGCTTCGAGTTCGATGCCGGGGGCGGAGAGCACGACGTCGCCGGCGATGTGGAGCGTGTGCTGCTCCCCCGTGTCCAGGGCGTTGACCTGGTACTCGTCCACGATCAGACGGCCGTTGTCAGTGGCGTGCGTTTCACTGTTCACCAGGGCCCAGGACTGGTCGATGGTGAGGGGGGCGAGCACGGGATCCGTGAAGGCGACGAGCCGGACGCGGGTCGCGGGGGAAGCGGGGGTGAGACGCAGGAGTCGCGTGATCGCGACGAGGAACGCCGGTGAGGTGCCGGTGAAGGCATGGGCGCGCACATTGCCTTCCGTGGCATGGGTGCCGGTGGGGTCGGTACGGACCCAGGTGACGCCGTCGAGGGCCGCGCCGCGGACCTGCCAGCTCGCGGCGTGGAGTTCGAGGCGGATGGGGCGGCCGAGTTCGTCGATGGCCAGGTCGACGGAGCCGGCGTGTTCGCCGGAGGGGGTGGTGGTCTGTGAGACGTAGCGCCAGCCGGAGGGGCCGGGCGCGCAGTTGAAGTGCTCTTCACCGAGGGGGGTGTGATCGTGCGGATCATGGAGCGAATAGCGGCCGCGGGGCATGGGTCCTCGGGGTGCTTGCTGGGGCGATAGACGAGGCAGGCCCCCGGCACGGGGGTGCGGGGGCCTGCCTTTTCCTCTACGGGTGACCGGGTCGGGCGCGTGTCAGTGCACGGGCGCCGTCGGTCCCGGCATCAGTAGCGGTAGTGGTCCGGCTTGTACGGGCCCTCGACCTCGACGCCGATGTAGGCGGCCTGCTCGGGGCGCAGGGTCGTGAGCTTCACGCCCAGGGCCGCGAGGTGGAGGCGGGCGACCTTCTCGTCCAGGTGCTTGGGGAGCACGTAGACGTCGGTCGGGTACTCCTGCGGCTTGGTGAAGAGCTCGATCTGGGCCAGGGTCTGGTCCGCGAAGGAGTTCGACATGACGAAGGACGGGTGACCGGTCGCGTTGCCGAGGTTCAGCAGACGGCCCTCGGAGAGGACGATCAGGACCTTGCCGTCGGGGAACTTCCAGGTGTGGACCTGCGGCTTGACCTCGTCCTTGACGATGCCCTCGATCTTGGCGAGGCCGGCCATGTCGATCTCGTTGTCGAAGTGGCCGATGTTCCCGACGATGGCCTGGTGCTTCATCTTGGCCATGTCGGAGGCCATGATGATGTCCTTGTTGCCGGTCGTGGTGATGAAGATGTCGGCCGTCTCGACGACGTCGTCCAGGGTCGCGACCTGGTAGCCGTCCATCGCCGCCTGGAGCGCGCAGATCGGGTCGATCTCGGTGACGATGACGCGGGCGCCCTGGCCGCGGAGGGACTCGGCGCAGCCCTTGCCGACGTCGCCGTAGCCGAAGACGACCGCGGTCTTGCCGCCGATGAGGACGTCGGTGGCGCGGTTGATGCCGTCGATCAGGGAGTGGCGGCAGCCGTACTTGTTGTCGAACTTCGACTTCGTCACGGCGTCGTTCACGTTGATCGCCGGGAAGAGGAGGGTGCCGGCCTGGTGCATCTCGTACAGGCGGTGGACGCCGGTCGTGGTCTCCTCGGTCACGCCGCGGATCTCGGACGCCAGCTGGGTCCACTTCTGCGGGTTCTCGCCGAGGGTGCGGTTGAGGAGACGGAGGATGTGGCCGTACTCCTCGCTGTCCGCGGTGGACGGGTCCGGGGCGGAGCCGGCCTTCTCGAACTCGACGCCCTTGTGGACGAGGAGGGTGGCGTCACCGCCGTCGTCCAGGATCATGTTCGGGCCGCCGGTGGGCGTGTTCGGCCAGGTCAGGGCCTGCTCCGTGCACCACCAGTACTCCTCCAGGGTCTCGCCCTTCCAGGCGAAGACCGGCACGCCGGCGGGGGCCTCGGGGGTGCCGTTCGGGCCGACGGCGATGGCCGCGGCTGCGTGGTCCTGGGTGGAGAAGATGTTGCAGGACGCCCAGCGGACCTCGGCGCCGAGGGCGACCAGGGTCTCGATGAGGACGGCGGTCTGCACGGTCATGTGCAGGGAGCCGGTGATGCGGGCGCCGGCGAGGGGCTGCTGGTCGGCGTACTCGCGGCGGATCGACATCAGGCCGGGCATCTCGTGCTCGGCGAGGGTGATCTCCTTGCGGCCGAAGACGGCAAGGGACAGGTCGGCGACCTTGAAGTCCTGCTGGGTGGCGGCAGTCGTCATGACTGGGCTGCTCCTCGTGGATCGAGTTCGAGGGTCGGTCGGGGCGCCTGACACCGCGATGTGGCGTGCGCGGGCATACGAATGCCCGGGTACTCCCGCGGTGCAGTCGTCGGAGGCCCTCTCTCCCTCGGCCGGTCCCTGCGGACCGCCCGACCGCCATCAGCAGCGACGTCTGGCTGGTCACGAATCTACACCGATCAGTGCGGCGACCCACAGTCCGCCTGCCTCCGCGATCGGCCGGATTCGGCCTCGACACGGGGCCGGGAGCCCCCGGCATCGGCGACGTCATGAGCGTGGGCCGTCTCCGAGCGCGCCCCGGCGCGGGGCTCGGGCCCGGAGCGCGCGAAGGGGCCCGGGGTCGTGGTGACCTCGGGCCCCTGTGATGCGGCACCGGGTATCGGCGCCGCTCGTCGTGGACGCGAAAGGTGCCTTCAGTCGTGCGTCAGTGGCTCGGGCCGCCCGGGGACTTGGCCGGGTTGATGCCGGCCGCCGCGGCCGACTCGTCGTAGATGTCCGGCTCCAGGTAGATGACCCGGGCGATGGGGACGGCCGTGCGGATGCGCTCCTCCGCCGCGTTGATGGCCGCCGCGACCTGGGAGGCCGTCTCGTCGGTACGGACGGCGACCTTGGCGGCGACGAGGAGCTCCTCGGGGCCGAGGTGGAGCGTGCGCATGTGGATGAGGCGGGTGACGGTCTCGCCGTCGACGACCGCGGCCTCGATCTTCTTCACGTCCTCGACGCCGGCGGACTCGCCGAGGAGCAGCGACTTGGTCTCGGCGGCGAGGACGATCGCGATCAGGATGAGCAGGATGCCGATGCAGAGGGTGCCGATGCCGTCCCAGACGCCGTTGCCGGTCAGGAGGGCGAGGCCGACGCCGCCGAGGGCGAGGAACAGACCGACGAGCGCGCCGAGGTCCTCCAGCAGGACGACCGGAAGCTCGGGGGCCTTCGCCCGGCGGACGAACTCCTTCCACGACAGATTGCCGCGGATGGCGTTCGACTCCTTGATGGCCGTACGGAACGAGAACGTCTCGGCGATGATCGCGAAGACGAGGACGCCGACCGGCCAGTACCAGGCCTCGATCTCGTGCGGGTGCTTGATCTTCTCGTAGCCCTCGTAGACGGCGAACATGCCACCGACCGAGAAGAGCACGATGGAGACGAGGAAGGCGTAGATGTACCGCTCGCGGCCGTAGCCGAAGGGGTGCTGCGGGGTCGCCTCCCGCTGGGCCTTCTTGCCGCCGAGAAGCAGGAGCCCCTGGTTGCCGGAGTCGGCGAGCGAGTGGACGCTCTCGGCCAGCATCGAGGACGAACCACTGAAGAGGTACGCCACGAACTTGGCTACCGCGATCGCGAGATTCGCGGCGAGTGCCGCCACGATCGCCTTGGTTCCGCCTGACGCGCTCATGGGTGTACGTGTTCCCTTCGTCGGTGCTCCGGCTCTGTCGCCGCCATTCGGCCGGTCATTGTTGCATCAGGCGACGACGGTGGCGCGAAACACCGTTCCCGTACCGGACAGTTCGGTCGTTTCGCCCGCCGGTACGAATACCGACTCGCCGGGCGCGAGGGTCACTTCGCCCGCCTTGGGCCGGCCCGCGACGGCGAGCAGGACCTGCGGGGTGCCGACGGTGATGTCGGTGGGCGCCGCACCCTCGGCCCGTACGAAACGGGACAGGCGGAACTCGTCGATCGGGGTGTCGTAGACCTCTTCGCCCGTCGGGGACGCCTCGGGGCGCAGGACGGCGGGGTCGTTCGGCTCGAAGCGGACGACCCGCAGCAGCTCCGGGACGTCGACGTGCTTGGGGGTGAGTCCGCAGCGCAGCACGTTGTCGGAGTTGGCCATGATCTCGACGCCGAGGCCGTCGAGGTAGGCGTGCGGCACGCCGGCGCCGAGGAAGAGGGCTTCGCCGGGCTGGAGTTGGATCGGGTTGAGCAGCATGGCAGCGATGACGCCGGCGTCGCCCGGGAAGTGGTGGGCGAGGGTGGCGTACGGGGCGTGGGCGCCGCCCAGGCGGGTGGCGGCGGCCGCGGCCGCGGCGACGGTGTGCGCCATCTCGTCGTGGTCGGCGGTGAGCAGGGCGGTCATGACCTCGCGCAGCGCCGCCTCTTCGGGGTGGGCGTGCAGCAGGTCGGCGTACGGCTTGAGGGAGTCGACGCCTAGTGCGTCGATGGTCTCGGCGGCCTCGATCGGGTCGCGGAAGCCGCACAGCCCGTTGAACGGCGTGAGGGCGCAGATCAGTTCGGGCTTGTGGTTCGGGTCCTTGTAGTTGCGGTGCGGCGCGTCGATCGGGACGCCGGCCTCCTGCTCGGCGGCGAATCCTGCCTGCGCCTGGGCGAGGTCGGGGTGGACCTGGAGGGAGAGCGGGGCTCCGGCGGCGAGCACCTTGAAGAGGAAGGGCAGGTGCGGGCCGAACTTCCCGACGGCCGCAGCGCCCAGTTCGCGTACGGGATCGGCGTCGATGACCTCGTTGAGCGGTCCGCGCTCCGTGCGGGACGGGGCGCCGGGGTGGGCGCCCATCCACATCTCGGCCTGGGGCTCACCGCTGGGGGTGGTGCCGAGCAGTTCCGGGATGGCGGTCGTGGAGCCCCAGGCATAGGGGCGGACGGTGTTGACGAGGCGGTCCATCGAACGATTCCAGCTTTCCTCGGTGCGGGAGGTGGGTCGGCGGAGTGTCTCAGCGGGTGGTGTCCGTGGGGTGTCTCGGCGAGGTCTTCCGGGATACGGCCGCGTACGGCGGGATTCGGCGGGACCAGGCGCTGCGGGTCGGTGCTGTCGGCCGGTGCTGTCGGCTGGTTCTGCGGGTCGGTGCTGTCGGCCGGTTCTGCGGGTCAGTGCTGTCGGCTGGTGCTGGGGGGCAGTGCTTCGGGTCAGTGCTGCGGGGTGATGCCGGCCGAGGCCAGGGCGAGGTAGACGGCGGCGAAGTCGGTGACGGCGAGCAGTTCCGCGAGGGTCTCCAGGTCTCCGCCCTCCTCCGGCTCCAGTTCGCTGATGGCCGTGCCGTGACTGAGCGCCAGTTCGCGGGCGGCCGGCGCGGCGGTCAGCCCACCGGCGTCGGCCGGGCGGTCGCGCAGCAGGACGACCCTGGCGCGCAGGGCCTGGGCCTCGTCGACACGGTCGCGGAAGAAGTCGTCGGGGTCGGCGCCTGCCGCGTAGTCGCCGGCGAGCAGCACGCCGTGGGCGGGCAGCGCCTCGGGCAGTTCGGCGGCGAGCGCGGGCAGTCCGGCCAGCTCGGCGAGGACGGCGGCGAACCGGCGGCCGACGGGGCCCGCGGCGTCGCCCTCGGTCCAGATCAGCGGCAGCGAGTCGGCGAGTTCGGCGGCGAGCGTCTTGGCCGGGTTGCTGTACGTGGCGATGGCCGGCCCGCAGCGTTCGGCCGTACGGTCCAGGCGGTCGGCGACCTTCTCAAGCGTCTCGGACGGCGCTTCGACGAGGCCGACCCGGTCGAGGAGCGCGAGGAGCGGGGTGAACAGGGCCCACAGGGAGCCGGGTCCGGCGGCCAGCCTCTCCTCGTACTCCTCGGGGCTCTCGTGCGGGGCCATCGCCATGGGCACGAGCAGCCCGCGGGGGCCGCTGACGGCCTCGGCGAGGGGGGTGTTCCTGGGGGCGACGGCGACGACCGTGATGCCACGGCGGTACGCCTGCTCGACGAGGAGGGCGAGTCCGGGTTCGGAGCCGTCGGTCGTCGGGATCAGGAGCAGATCCACGGAGCCGGCCCAGCCGGGGAGGGCCCAGCGCAGGGCGCCCGCGGCGGGGGCGACGCCGGTGGGCTGGAGGCGGATGACCGGTGCGGAGGCGCCGGCGAGGGCGCCTACCAGGTCGGCGACGCCGGCGGCCGCGGTTCCGGGGCCCGCGACGAGGACGGTACGGGGCCGCCCCTCGGGGCTGAGGTCGTCGATGCCGGCCTCGGCGGCATGCCGGGCGGCGGTCCGTACCCGCGCGCCTGCCTCGGCCGCGCCGCGGAGCAGGCCGCGGCGGTCGGCGAGGGCGAGGGCGTCCGGTGCGTCGAGGAGGGTCTCGTCCAGCATGGGGCCTCCGGGGGCGGGGCGGGTGCGGCCGGTGATGTGCGCCCGGCCGTCGGCCGGGTTCTGGTTCCCTACCCGCCCCACCGGGGTTCGGATCTTCCCGAGGGTGGGGCGGCGCCGGCCTTACGCCGGGCGGCGGGCCTCGTCGACCAGGAGGACGGGGATGCCGTCGCGGACCGGGTACGCCAGGCCGCAGTCGTCACCCGTGCAGATCAGCTCGGGGGTCTCGGCCGCCGTGCGGTCGTTCAGCGGCGCGTGGCACGCCGGGCAGGCCAGGATCTCCAGGAGGCCGGCTTCGAGCGGCATGAGGTTTCCCTTCGAACAAACGGTGGTGGTGCTGCCCTTTGGGCCAGGTCAGCCTACCGCCGGGAAACGGGGCGCGCGGCTCGGCCACCCGGCCCGTCGCCCGGTGGGGAGGCCGCCCCGCCCGTCTCGTGGAGGGGAGGGGAGGGGAGAGGTCGGTTCGTCCCTCCCGTCGGAGACAGGCGTCAGCCGGTACCCCGGCGGGAGGGGCGCTTCGTCGCGCGGTGGTGGAGAGTCCGGCGCCCCCCTCGTCCGAGAGTTGGCGGCAGCCGTCCCCGGCGTGAGGGTGGGTCAGTCCGTCGCGCGGATCAGGGCGAGGACCTCGTCGCGGACCTTGGCCATGGTGGCCTCGTCGCGGGCCTCGACGTTCAGGCGGAGCAGCGGCTCGGTGTTGGAGGGGCGCAGGTTGAACCACCAGTCGTCCGCCGAGACCGTCAGGCCGTCCAGCTCGTCGAGGGTGACGCCGTCCTGGTCCGCGTACGTCGCCTTGACCGCGGCGGTGCGGCCTGCCTGGTCGGCGACCGTGGAGTTGATCTCGCCGGAGCCCGCGTAGCGGTCGTACGACGCGACCAGCTCCGACAGCGTGCCGTCCTGGCCACCGAGGGCGGCGAGCACGTGCAGCGCGGCGAGCATCCCCGTATCGGCGTTCCAGAAGTCCTTGAAGTAGTAGTGCGCCGAGTGCTCGCCACCGAAGATCGCGCCCGTCTTCGCCATCTCCTCCTTGATGAAGGAGTGGCCGACACGGGTACGGACCGGCGAGCCGCCGTTCTCACGCACGACCTCGGGGACGGACCACGAGGTGATCAGGTTGTGGATGACCGTGCCGCCGGGGGTCTTCGCCAGCTCGCGCGCGGCGACCAGGGCCGTGATCGCGGACGGCGAGACCGCCTCGCCGCGCTCGTCGATGACGAAGCAGCGGTCGGCGTCGCCGTCGAAGGCGAGGCCGAGGTCGGCGCCCTCGGCCCGGACGCGGGCCTGGAGGTCGACGATGTTCGCCGGGTCGAGGGGGTTGGCCTCGTGGTTCGGGAAGGTGCCGTCCAGCTCGAAGTACATCGGTACGAGATCCAGCGGGAGGCCCGCGAAGACGGTGGGGACGGTGTGGCCGCCCATGCCGTTGCCGGCGTCCACGACGACCTTGAGGGGACGGATCGCGGTGAGGTCGACCAGGGCCTTGAGGTGGGCCGCGTAGTCCTTCAGCGTGTCCCGCTCGGTGATGGTGCCGGTGGTGGGGGCGGCCGCCGGGGCGCCCTCCTCCGACCAGCGCTCCACCATGATGCGGATCTCGGAGAGGCCGGTGTCCTGCCCGACGGGCGCGGCGCCCGCGCGGCACATCTTGATGCCGTTGTACTGCGCCGGGTTGTGCGAGGCCGTGAACATCGCGCCCGGCAGGTCGAGGCTGCCGGAGGCGAAGTACAGCTGGTCCGTGGAGCAGAGCCCGATCAGGGTGACATCGGCGCCGAGGCGGGCCGCGCCACGGGCGAAGGCACCCGAGAGGCCCGGCGACGAGGGCCGCATGTCGTGGCCGACGACGATCGCGTCCGCGCCGGTCACCCGGACGAACGCGGCGCCGAACAGCTCGGCGAGCGTCTCGTCCCACTGATCCGGCACCACCCCGCGGACGTCGTACGCCTTCACGATCTGCGACAGATCAGCAGCCACGGAACAACCCTCCTGAATCCTCGAACCTCGGCACGCGTGTGCGGCGCGTGTGCCACGCGTGTACAGCGTGTGCGGATGCCCAACCTACCGGGGCCCGCCGAGGGGAGGGCAGAGCGCCTTGCCGGACGGGAGCCGCGCCGGGGGTGTCCGGCGCGGGCTGTCGGGCTCGGGAGAGGTGCCGAGTCAGGAGTCCGGGGAGCGGAGGACGCGGAGGTGGCCACGGCGGCCGACCTCCATCGGGTCTCCGCCTCGGCCGCCGCCCTTGCCGCCGGCCTCGGCCGTGCGCTGCTGGGGGCGCGCCGCTTCCCGCACCGCGTTGGCGAGGGCTTCGAGGTCGTCGCCGCTGGGGCGGGCCGGGGCGGAGCCGTCGGTGAGCCGCACGACCTCCCAGCCGCGCGGCGCGGTGAGGCGCTCGCTGTGTTCGGCACACAGGTCGTAGCAGTGGGGCTCGGCGTAGGTGGCGAGCGGGCCGAGGACCGCAGTCGAGTCGGCATAGACGTACGTCAGTGTCGCGACGGCAGGGCGGCCGCACGCGGTGCGCGAACAGCGACGTACAGGGCTCACGACGTTGGACGGTACCGCACTCTTGAGCGGGCCGCGACGACTCTCCACCAGGTCACTCCACCGTGTCGCGGTGTGACGTCGGACACGTGCCCGCTTCGGGCGGCCGTCCTGACCTGCGCGTAAGGAGGGGAACGGGGGTGGGGACGGTCGTCGATCCGGACAACGGTCGACAGGAATCCGGTCAACCACGGCCAGATGGCCGATCGCCGGAGCCCCTGGAATCGGGCCCGTGCCTGGCCGGAACGTTCAACTAACGACAGCCCCGGTCCGGCGCGCGGCGAGGCGGTCCGTGTGCGCCACGGTCGACGGGCACCGAGGAGAGCTACGCTGCGTCAGTGATGGACAGTCCTGTGCCGCCGAACCCCTCGTCCCGTCCGCCCGAGCCCGATGCGGCGGAGTCCCGTCCGGTTCCGGTGGAGCCGCGGACGCGTCGGCGCGACCGGCACGGCCGCGGTATGCGCGGGCCGGTCGCTCCGCCGCAGGTGCCGTTGTCCGCGACCAGGGCCGACACGTTCCGCGATCTCGTCCTGGACTCGGTGGAGCGCCTGGAACGGCGCTGGCCGCAGCTGGCGGACGTCGAGTTCATGGTCCTCGACGTGCCGCCCTCCGTGCCGGGCGAGTCGGTGCCGCTGGGCGGGGCCGTGCCCGCGGAGAAGGGCGGGCCCGCCCGCATCGTCGTCTACCGGCGACCGGTCGAGATCCGCTCGAAGAGCCGTGACGAACGGGCGCTGCTCGTCCACGAGGTCGTGGTGGAGCAGGTGGCCGAGCTGCTGGGGCTCTCCCCCGAGTCGGTCGACCCCCGATACGGGCAGGACTGACCCCTTCGAGGGAACGCCGACCACCTTCGGGGGAACGCCGGCGCCCCTTGCCGGTCGCCCGGCCGTCGGTCGGGTCGGCGACGGTCGCCTCTGCGTCGGTCGTCCGGCCGTCGGGGACCCCGGGCGTCGGGCGTTCGGGTCAGTCGTCCAGGACCGAGAGGTCCTGCTTCGCCCTCGGGACGTGCACCGCGCCGCGGTCGTCCGCCAGGGTCTGGATCGTGAACATCGGGATGCCGTCCTGCGGAAGTGCCAGGGCGCGGGCGGCGTGGACGGGCCCTCCGCCGGCGACGGGTTCGACCGTTAGGGCGTAGGAGCCCTTCAGGCCGGCCGGGACGACGTCGGTCACCTTCGTCGTCGTGCCCGCCTTGACCGTGACGGTCTTGGAGACCGTCGTACCGCCCTCCGTACCCGCCGAAGCCGTCACCTTGACCTGGGCCGTGGCGCCGGGTGCCGTGAGCATGAGGGTCGAGCCGGCCGCGCGGTTGTCGGCGACGGTGGCGCGGGCGGTGATCGCCGCGGTCGCGGGGATGAAGGCGACCTCCTGCTTGTCGCCCTTGCCGCGCACGACGCGCAGCGCGGCCACGAACGGGGTGGCCTTCTTCGGGTCCGAGGGGGTGAGCAGCAGGGCCCCCGTCTCGCCCCGGGTCAGGTCGGGAAGGTCGACGGACGCGGTCATGCCCGACTTCACGTGCAGGGACTGCGCGCTCGCCGGGACGATCGTGCCGTTCTCGCCGACCAGCTGGATCTTCAGCTCCGCGTCGTCGTCGCCCGGCGCGTACGCCACCAGACGGACCGAGGTCGCGTCGCCCGGGATGCCGGGCAGGACGGCGGTGCCGGCCGGGTCGGCCGAGGCGGGCAGCCAGTCGCTGCCGAGCTTGTCGTCGGCGGATCCGACGACCGCGCCGACGCGCCCGCTGCGGGTCGTCACATGAACGGTCACGTCCGTCTTCGCACCCTCACCGGTGAGGGTGGAGAGCAGGACGGGGACGCTGGAGTGGGCCGGGACGGGGATGCCCTCGGTCAGCTGTGACTTGAGCGCGCCCTCGGGGCCGTACAGCTCGATGTCGGCGACGGCGGCGGTGTCGTCGGGGTTGGTGAGGTGGACGTAGTCCTGGCGTTCCTTGGCCGTGGAGGCCGCCGGGAACCAGAAGTCCGTGTCGGGGGCGGAGCAGGCGACGCCGAGCAGTCCGCGTGAGCCGCCGGCCGGGACCACGGTGGTCTGCTGGACCGTCCAGCCGGGGGCGAGGGCTCCGGTCGCCGCGCCGGTCAGGGCGGGTGCGGCGCCGCCGTTGGCCTCGGCGCCGACGGGCTTGCCCGGCTGGGTGACGGTTCCCGGGGCCTTGGCTGCGGTGGGCTTCTTCGCCGGCGTGCCGCCGGGAGTGGCGGCGAGCGGGGCGGGCTTCAGCTCGGCCTTGGCCGCGTTGTCGCCCTTGGCGGCCGCGCCGCCGGCGGCTTTTCCGGCCGGGGTGTACGAGGTGTAGTCGGTCTCGGCGACCTCCGAGGTGCTGGGCGCGGGGCACAGCAGGCTGGAGCGTTCGACCGGCACTGGTCCCGTGGCGATCGGCGGGACGTCGACGGTTCCGTCGGGCGCGGTCAGGGCGGCGAAACCGGTGACGGCGGCGAGGGTGGTGGCGACCGCGATCAGGGAGAGGGTGGTGCGCTTCACTGGTTGCTGCTCCCGTCGGGACGCTGCTCGGTCTCGTAGCCGTAGTTGTACGGGTCGTACTGCTGCTGTTCCTCGTACGGCTGCTGCTGCTGCGGCTGCTGTTCGTACCCCTGCTGCTGGTACGGGTCGTACTGCTGCTGGTCGTACGACTGGTCGTACTGCTGCGGATACTGCTGCTGGTACGGGTCGGCGGCGTACTCCGTGTAGTAACCCTGCTGGGCGTACTGTTCCTGTTGCTGTTGCTGCTGTTGTTCCTGCTGGGCGTAGGCCGGGTCGTACTGGCCGTCCCAGTCGGCGGCGTACGTCTGTTCCTGGGGAACCGGCACGGGCTCCTGCTCGGGAGCCGCCTCCTCGGCCGCCGTGGCGGCGGCCTCCGCCTCGGCCGCGGCGCGCAGTCGACGGGCCCGGCGACCGTCGCCCTCCATCGCCTGGGCGGGGATGGCGACCTCCTCCTCGGGCAGGTCGTCGTCGATCTCGCGGCGGCGCCCGGGCAGGGCGAGGACGAGCAGGACGACGGCGAGGCCGACCTGGGCCCAGATCCACAGGGTGTGGGTGAGCGGCTGGTCGTAGGTGAGGTCGAGCTTGCCGCCCTCGGCGGGGAGTTCGAAGCCCTGGGCCCAGCCGTCGACGGTGGTCTTCTTCAGGTCCTTGCCGTCGAGGGTGGCGGTCCAGCCCTCGTCGGCATGGTCGGCGATGCGCAGAACGCGGCCGGCGGGGCCGGACGGGATCTTCGTGTGCGCCTCGACGGGGCCGGCGGCGATCGCGATCGGCTTGGCCGCCTCGTCGGTGGCCTTTGCCGGGTCGGCGGTCTTCGCCGCGGGGACGATGGTGGCGCGGGCGACCACGCGCTCGCGGTCGACGCTCCAGAGCGCGCTGCCGTCGAGCTGGCTGAGCCGGCTGAGGCCGGGGGTGGCGTCGAGGACGCGGCTCATCTGGCGCGGCGCCCCGTCGCGTACGAGGACGTAGCGGATCGCGAAGCCGCTGAGCTCCTGGGTCTGGTCGGCTCCGGAGCCGGCCACCAGGTGCGCGACGACCTTGTCCAGGCGCGGGTCGTCGTCGGCCGCGACGGTCAGTTCGGCGTCGCCGAGTCGGCCGCCGGAGCCGCGGACCAGGGTGTACGCGACCTCGTCGGGCGAGGTGCCGCCGAGGACGAGGGTGCGGGGCTGGTCGGGGTTGTTGCTCTCCTCGGCGACGAACGCCGGGACCTGGACGGGGTCGCGCCGGGTCAGCGGGCCGTCGGCTCCGCCGATCATCCAGCCGGCGGCGGCCACGACGGGGCCGAGCGCGGCGGCGAAGGCGATGAGCGCGGCGACGGGCTGGCGCCAGCCGAAGCCGTGGGCGGCGACGCGGGTCCGTCCGCCCTCGGCGCCGATCATGCCGGCGGCGAGCAGTGCGGCGCCGTAAACGAGGGTGGCGGGTCCGGCCCAGCCGGTGTCCCCGGCGCCGTTGGAGATCACGGCGAAGAGGAGTCCGGCGAGGGCGGCGGCCCAGGCGACGCGGACGGCGAACTGGCGCTCCTCGCGCAGCAGCGCGGCCAGGGCGGCGAGCACGATGCCGATGAGGAGGAGGCCGCCGGTGGTGCCGGGGCCGCCGGGGCTGATCGCGAGCAGGTCGAGCGCGGAGGCCGTGCCCGTACGGATGTCGAGGCCGGCCTCACGCAGGAAGGCGGAGGGGCTGGTCAGGAGGGAGAGCGACCAGGGGGCCAGGACGAGGACCGGGGTGCCGACGGCGGCGAGGAAGCGCAGCCCGTACGCCGTGATGTCGGAGCGGCGCAGGGCGAGGACGCCGAGGCCGAGGACGACGGCGAGCGGCCAGACGATCGGGGTGAACGCCGTCGCGAAGGTCAGCAGGAAGGTGTACGCCCAGGTGGCGCGCCAGCTGCCGCGGCTCTGACCGGTCAGTCCGTGGGCGGCTACGGCGGCGCGGGCGATGAGCGGGAGCAGGATCGCGAGGACGGCGGTGCCGAGACGGCCGGCGGCGAGCGCTCCGGTGGCGGCGGGCAGGAAGGCGTAGGCGATGGCGCCCCAGGCGCGCAGCAGCCGGGACTCGACGATCGGGCGCGCGGCGAAGTAGGCGGTGAAGCCGGCGAGCGGGACCGAGCAGACGAGCAGCACGGTGAGCGCGAAGGAGGTGGAGCCGAGGAAGAGAGCGGAGAGCGCGGCCAGGACGGCGAGGTACGGCGGCGCGGTCTGGGTGCCGCCGGTGCCGAGGGCGTGCCAGCTGTCCGCGTACCGTCCCCACAGCTCGGAGACGGAGTCGGGGGCCGGGAGCAGGGCGCCGCCGGCGAGCGAGCCACCGCCGAACAGGCCGCGGCAGGCCACCACGGAGACGAGCAGGAGCAGTGCGAAGAGGACCGGTCCGGGCTTGCGGGCGATCTTCTTCAGCCGGGCGAACTGCTCGATCTCCAGGAAGTCGGCGTCGTCGCCACCGGGCCCCGATTCGACGACTCCGTGGCGGGAGCCACCGGAATCGGCGTCGGAGCCGCCGAAGTTCGCGACGATCTGTTCGGCGGTGGCGCGGACGGTGGCGCCGGGCGGCGGGAAGAGCGGGCGCAGCTCGCTCGCGGCGACGGCGGGGTTCTTGCGGCGCTTGCGGGCGGCGAGGATCCGCTCGGGGCGCAGCAGGGTGGCGAAGAGGCCCATGACCTCGTCGACGGCCTGGCCGGGCACCTTGCCGACGAGGTAGGCGAGGGTACGCAGCAGGGTGCCGAGGATCAGCCGGATCAGTACGTAGGGCAGGGCGGCGCCGCGGGTGTTGGCGAGCAGCGTGTAGACGGCGCCGGCCTTGTCGACGCGGTGCGGGTTGGCGACCGAGCGGCCGGCGCAGTCGACGGTGCGGCGTTCGCGGGCGGAGGCCTCCGCGTGACGCAGGACGGCGTCGGGGGCGACGAGGACGCGGTGGCCGGCGGAGTGGGCGCGCCAGCACAGGTCGACGTCGTCGCGCATCAGGGGCAGCCGACGGTCGAAGCCGCCGAGCTCCTCGAAGACGTCGCGACGGACGAGCATTCCGGCGCTGGAGACGGAGAGGACGGAGCGGACCTGGTCGTGCTGGCCCTGGTCCTGCTCGCGGCGGTCGAGTCCGGTCCAGCGGCGGCCGCTGCGGGCGATGGAGACACCGGCTTCGAGGAGCTGCTTGCGGTCGTACCAGCCGCGCAGCTTGGGGCCGATGACGGCGGCGTACGCGTCCGAGTCGGCGACGCGCAGCAGTTCGGTGAGCGCGTCGGGCTCGGGGGCGCAGTCGTCGTGGAGCAGCCAGAGCCACTGGACGGGCTCGCCGTGCGGGAGTTCGGGCAGGTCGTAGGCGTCGTCGCTCCATGTCCTGCTGACCGGGTCCCAGCCGCTGGGGCGCTTCAGGTAGGTGAGCTCCTCGGGTCCGAGCACGGGAGCGGTGCGGGCGGCCTCCTCGACGGCGGCACCGAATCCGGTGCGGCGGGCGAGGTGCAGGACGCGGTCGGCGCCGATCGCGTCGGTCAGCAGCTGTGCGGAGTCGTCGGCGCTGCCGGTGTCGGCGGCGACGACGTTCTGCACGGGGCGTTCCTGGGCGAGCAGCCCGGCGAGGGCGTCCGGCAGCCAGCGGGCGCCGTCGTGGGCGACGAGCACGGCGGTGACGACGTGTCGCGGGAACTCAGGAGTTGAGGACATCGAGGTACGGGCCCTCCGGCCGGGGGTCGCCCGCAAGGGGCGTGGGTACGTCTCGGACGGGGCCCCACACTAACGGCTGTCAAAGAGGACGGTCCGCCGCCTGTGGACAGAGCACAGGGGACGGACCGTTCGTTGTGTACAGGTGTGAGCGGTTTGACGCGTGGGCGCGGGTCTCGGCGCCGGTCAGACCGCGGCCTTCTTCAGGCGGCGGCGTTCACGCTCGGACAGGCCGCCCCAGATGCCGAATCGTTCGTCGTTCTGCAGGGCGTATTCGAGGCATTCGGAGCGGACCTCACAGGCGAGGCAGACCTTCTTGGCCTCGCGGGTCGAGCCGCCCTTCTCGGGGAAGAAGGACTCGGGATCGGTCTGGGCGCACAGTGCGCGCTCCTGCCAGCCGAGTTCCTCGTCCGCGTCCTCGACCAGCAGTTCCTGGAACAACTCGGTCATGTGCGCCCCTCGTCCGTCTTTGCGTCCCCGTGATGTTGCCGTTACCGATTCCGGCCGAACGACACGAGTGAAATTACAAGTTCGTGCTCTGTGCGAGTCAAGCCGGAATCTGCTATTGGGCCCGGTATTCACTCTGCGGAACCAAGGCTATGCGGAAAGTGTTCAAATCACCAAAAACGAGACACATGCCACCGGCCTGCCCGCACCGCTCCCCCTTTCATGAAGGGAGACGCCCCAGACATGGATCTTGTTGCGATCCAGCCACGGAAGCGATCCGGATCACAGTCTGATCACGGGATCACAGCCGCGTTTGCGGGCACGGATGTTGCGCCATGTCTCCCGCTCAGCGACTGAACAAACCTTTCTCCGGGCGCTGTAACCGGATGAGGTGAAACATTACCCCCAAAACGGGCATTGGGTTGACAGTCGGGTGGCTCGCCCGTCACCTTTGATGCCATGCCAGCAACCTCAGCGCCCGCCGCGACCCACGCCCGTGGGTACCGCCGCGCTGTCCAGGCGCGCTGTTGCTGTTTCAGCTGTTGATGCCCCAGAGCTCCAGCGTCTTCTTTTCTCTCTCCTTGCGACACCCTCTCCGGGCTCCGTCCGGGGGGACCCCCAGCACTGACTTCTGTTTCTGCCGAGGACCACCGCACCCATGAACAGCGACAGCGACCTTCAGATCGCCGGCGACCTCCTTGAGGTCCCGCACCTCCTGCAGCCCGCCCGCGAGCACCCCGCCACCGTGGCCGAGTTCGCCGGCCTCGCCCGCTCCATCGCCGCCGACCGCGCGCAGTGGGCCCCCTACGTCGAGTACGACGCCACCACCCGCTGGTACCACCGGCTGCGCACCGGCCCCGGCTACGAGGTCTGGCTGCTCTCCTGGGTGCCCGGCCAGGGCAGCGGACTCCACGACCACGGCCGCTCCTCCGGCGTACTGACCGTCCTCGAAGGGGAGTTGACGGAGCGCACGGACCGGGGCGTACGGACGCTCACGGGAGGCGCGCAGCGCGTGTTCGCGCCGGGGTACGTCCACGAGGTCGTCAACGACTCCCTCGAGCCGGCGGTCAGCCTGCACGTCTACTACCCCGGTCTCACCGACATGCCGATGCACGAATCGCTCCAGGCGCAGTGCGCCCCGGCGACCCACGGCGTCGTGACCGCCTGAGACGACCCCCCGTCGCCCGGGCACCACCCCTCAAAGGATCAGGCCGCGCCTGACAGACTGTCTGCATGCGCATTGTGGTTCTGGCCGGTGGCATCGGTGGTGCCCGCTTCCTTCGCGGCCTCAAGCAGGCCGCGCCCGACGCGGAGATCACGGTCGTCGGCAACACGGGTGACGACATCCATCTCTTCGGACTGAAGGTCTGCCCTGACCTCGACACGGTGATGTACACCCTCGGCGGTGGCATCAACGAGGAGCAGGGCTGGGGACGCGAGGACGAGTCCTTCACGGTCAAGGAGGAGCTCGCGGCGTACGGCGTCGGCCCGGAGTGGTTCGGCCTCGGCGACCGGGACTTCGCGACCCACATCGTCCGCACACAGATGCTGGGCGCCGGATACCCGCTCAGTGCCGTCACCGAGGCGCTGTGCGCCCGCTGGCAGCCGGGCGTACGCCTGCTCCCGATGTCCGACGACCGCGTCGAGACCCATGTCGCCATCGAGGTCGAAGGCGAATCCCGGGCGGTGCACTTCCAGGAGTACTGGGTGAAGCTCCGGGCGTCCGTGGACGCGCAGGCCGTCGTCGCGGTCGGCGCGGAGGCCGCGAAGCCGGCCCCCGGCGTCCTGGAGGCCATCGCGGAGGCGGACGTCATCCTCTTCCCGCCGTCCAACCCGGTCGTGTCGGTCGGCACGATCCTGGCCGTACCGGGCATCCGCGAGGCGATCGCCGAGGCGGACGTGCCGGTGGTCGGCCTCTCCCCCATCGTCGGCGACGCTCCCGTGCGGGGCATGGCCGACAAGGTCCTCGCGGCGGTGGGCGTCGAGTCCACGGCCTCGGCGGTGGCCGAGCACTACGGCTCGGGGCTCCTCGACGGCTGGCTGGTCGACACCGTCGACGCGGGCACGGTCGAGAACGTCGAGGCGGCCGGCATCCGCTGCCGGGCGGTGCCGCTGATGATGACGGACCTGGACGCGACGGCCGCGATGGCGCGCGAGGCGCTGACCCTGGCGGAAGAGCTCCGCGGATGACGGGCGGGTCGGGCGCGGGCGCTCCGGGAGCCAGGACCGGGAGCGGGCCCCGCGCCGACGGCGTCGCGCCCGCCCTTCCCCAGTCACCGTCCGGCGGGACTCTTGGTCCTGGCGGAGCGGCTGTCCACGACGGAGCCGACGGCGCGGCTCGCGCCGAGGCGCGCTACGAAGTGTGGGCGCTGCCCGGGCTGCCCGAGGTGAAGGCCGGGGACGATCTCGCCAAGCTGATCGCGTCCGCCTCCCCCGGTCTCGAGGACGGCGACGTCCTGATCGTCACGTCCAAGATCGTGAGCAAGGCGGAGGGGCGGGTGATCGCCGCCGACGACCGGGAGGAGGCGATCGACGCCGAGACGGTACGGGTGGTGGCGCGCCGCGGCACCCTGCGGATCGTCGAGAACCGGCAGGGCCTGGTCATGGCCGCGGCCGGGGTCGACGCCTCCAACACCCCCGCCGGAACGGTGCTGCTGCTGCCCGTCGACCCGGACGCCTCGGCCGGCGCCATCCGCGAGGGGCTGCGGGACGCGCTCGGCGTCGACGTCGGTGTCGTCGTCACGGACACCTTCGGGCGGCCCTGGCGCAGCGGTCTGACCGACGTGGCCATCGGCGCGGCCGGCGTGCGCGTCCTCGACGACCTGCGCGGCGGCACGGACGCGCACGGCAATCCGCTCAGCGCGACCGTCGTCGCCACCGCCGACGAACTCGCCGCCGCGGGCGACCTGGTGAAGGGCAAGGCGAACGGACTGCCGGTCGCCGTCGTCCGGGGTCTGCCGCATGTGGTGGACGGTTCCGTCGACGGGGGTGCCCGGGCTCTGGTGCGCGGCGCCGCCGACGACATGTTCCGGCTCGGGACCTCGGAGGCCGTGCGGGAGGCGGTGACCCTGCGGCGTACCGTCCGGGAGTTCACCGACGAGCCGGTGGACCCGGGCGCGGTACGGCGTGCCGTCGCCGCGGCCGTCACGGCTCCGGCGCCGCACCACACCACGCCGTGGCGGTTCGTGCTCCTGGAATCGCCCGAGTCGCGGCTGCGGCTCCTCGACGCGATGCGGGACGCGTGGATCGCGGACCTGCGGCGTGACGGCAAGCCGGAGGAGTCCATCGCCAAGCGCGTGCGCCGCGGCGATGTGCTGCGCAACGCCCCGTATCTGGTGGTGCCGTGCCTGGTCATGGAGGGCTCGCACCACTACGGCGACCCGCGCAGGGACGCCGCCGAGCGGGAGATGTTCGTGGTCGCGGCGGGCGCGGGCGTACAGAACTTCCTGGTGGCGCTGGCGGGCGAGCGGCTCGGCTCGGCGTGGGTGTCCTCGACGATGTTCTGCCGTGATGTCGTACGCGAGGTGCTCGGGCTGCCGGAGGGCTGGGACCCGATGGGAGCGGTGGCGGTCGGACATCCCGCGGCGCCGCCGAAGGACCGGCCGGCGCGGCAGGCGGGGCAGTTCATCGAGGTGCGCTGAGGTCTTCCCCGGCGACCGCTCCGAGTGTCAGAGGGCCCCGATGTTCCCTGGGGTCATCCGGGGCGCGCGGCGCGGGGGGACGCGGCCGCTGAGGAGGATCAGGCGGGCCGCGCGGTGGCGCTGGCCGGCGTAGGGGGCGAGCAGTTCGAGCATGGCCGCGTCGTCGGTCGTGCGGTCGCCCGCGAGCGCGTAGCCGACGATGCCGGGCAGGTGGAGGTCGCCGACGGTGACCGCGTCCGGGGCGCCGTTGCTGCGCTGGATCGTCTCGGCGGAGGTCCAAGGGCCGATCCCGGGGATCAACTCCAGCCGCTGCTGGGCCTGTTCGGGCTCCATCCCGGCGGCCTCCTCCATCCGGCGGGCGACCCTTGCCGCGCGCAGGATCGTGGCGGCGCGCTTGTCGTCGACACCGGCGCGATGCCACTCCCAGGACGGGATGCGGACCCAGGTGGGGGCGTCGGGCATGACGTGCATCCCGTCCGGGGCGGGGCCGGGGGCGGGCTCGCCGTACTTCCGTACGAGCAGACGCCACGCGCGGTACGCCTCGTCGGTCGTGACCTTCTGCTCCAGGATCGACGGGATCAGCGACTCCATGACCAGGCCCGTGCGGGTCAGGCGGAGGCCGGGGCGGCGGCGGTGGGTCGCGGCGAGAAGACGGTGGCGGGGGACGAAGGCGGCGGGGTCGTCGTCGGCGCCGAGGAGTCGGGGCAGGCCCTCCATGAGCCAGTCGCCGCCCGGACCCCATGCCTCGGCCTCGACGATTCCGGCGCGGACGGCGACGCGGAGCGTGCCGGGGCCGTCGGGGGTGCGGCTGGCCCGCCAGACGGAACCGTCGGGGGTCGTACGGAAGGTGGGGTCGGCGGGGCCGCGGCGGAGGGGGCCGAGGGTGAGGCCGAGGTCGACGGCGTCGGAGGCGGGCGCCTCCGAGGAGGGGGCCTCGGGGGCGGGGCCGGGTACGGGGACGTGGCCGCCGCGCACGGTGGTGCGCGTTGTGGGGGTACGGGGTGGGAAGCGGCCTGCCATGTGTACGAGCGTATCCGGCCCCCGCGGCGGGCGGGCCTGACACGACACCGCCCCCGCGGGCGCGAGGCGCGGGGGCGTGAGGGCGCGAGGCCGCGAAGCCGCGACGGCGCAAGGCCGCGAAGCCGCGACGGCGCGAAGCCGCGAAACCGCGACGCCGCGAAGGCGCAAGGCCGCGACGGCGCGAAGCCGCGAAGGCGCGTGCGAGGCGACCGCCCCCACGGGGCAGTCGCCCTCGCGGGCCCCTACTGGTCCGACGAGAAGCGGACCGTGCCGGCCGGGAGGACCGCGTTGCACCAGATGCGGATGCCGTCGCGGAGTTCGTTGTCCGGGCCCACGTGGGCGCCGTCGCCGATGACCGCGCCCGTGAGGACCGTACGCGCGCCGATCCTGGCGCCCGCGCCGATCAGCGAGTCCGTGATCACCGCACCCGGTTCGACCACCGCGTCCGCGTGGACCGTCGAGCCCGTGATCCGGGCGCCCGCGCCGACCACCGCGCCGTCGCCGACCACGGTGCCGCCCGTGAGCTTGGCGTCGTGGGCGACACGGGCCGTCGGCAGGACCAGACGGTCACCGCAGCGACCCGGCACCGCCGGGGACGGGGCGCGGCCGAGGACCAGGTCGGCGGAGCCGCGGACGAACGCCTGCGGGGTGCCGAGGTCGAGCCAGTACGTGGAGTCGACCAGGCCCTGGAGATGCGCGCCGGAGGCCAGCAGCTCGGGGAAGGTCTCCCGCTCGACCGAGACGGGCCGGCCGGCCGGGATCGTGTCGATGACGGAGCGGCGGAAGACGTAGGCCCCCGCGTTGATCTGGTCGGTGACGATCTCCTCCGGAGTCTGCGGCTTCTCCAGGAAGGCCGTGACCCGGCCGGTCGGGTCCGTCGGGACCAGGCCGAACGCCCTCGGGTCGTCGACCCGGGTGAGGTGCAGGGAGACGTCCGCCCCGGAGTCGGCGTGCGTGGCGACCAGGGCCCGGATGTCCAGGCCCGTGAGGATGTCGCCGTTGAAGACGAGGACCGGGTCGTCGGCGCCCGAGTGGAGGCGCGACGCGACGTTCCTGATCGCGCCTCCCGTACCGAGCGGCTCCTCCTCGGTGACGTACTCCAGGCTGAGCCCCAGCGCCGAGCCGTCCCCGAAGTGCGGCTCGAAGACCTCGGCCAGGTACGACGTGGCGAGCACCACATGCGTGACGCCCGCCGCCCTGGCCCGCGCCAGCTGGTGCGTCAGGAAGGGAACGCCGGCCGCCGGAACCATCGGCTTCGGCGTGTTGACCGTCAGGGGCCGCAACCGCGTGCCCTTGCCACCGACCAGGAGGATCGCTTCTGTCACCTGTCGTCTCTGCTTCCTGTCCGGGTCCGGTCTCGTCGCACGTCCACCTGTCGGCTCGTCCGCTTTTCGGCTTGTCCGCTCGTCCGTGCGATATGACCGGTCAGTTTATGCAGACCCTCCGGCCGGTGCCCCCATCACGGCCGTCCCTGGTACTTCGCCGACGTGGTCCTCGCGGTGCCGAGCTTCCCGTAGAGGCGCGCTCCCGGGCAGGCCGTGGCGAAGCCGTCACGGTGTCCCGCGATGCTGTTGAACGTGACCTTCTTGCCCTTCTTGTACTTTCCGCCGGCCGATACCAGCGTCGTCTTCCCCTTCGGATTCACCCCGTGCAGCCCCAGCTTCCACGCCGTCAGCTTCGCGACGGCGTTGACCGCCGCGGCCGGCGGAGTCGTCGAACTGTAGGTGCCGAGGACGGCGATGCCCATGCTGTTGGTGTTGAAACCGAGCGTGTGAGCACCGCGGACCGGCTTGGCCACGCCCCCGGCGCGTCCTTCGTAGATGTTTCCGCACTTGTCGACGGCGAAGTTGTAGCCGAAGTCACGCCAGCCGCTGCTCTGCGTGTGGTAGCGGTAGATACTGCGGAGGACGGAGGGCGCCTGCTTGCAGGTGTAGTTGTTGCCGGTCGCGCTGTGATGGACAAAGGCCGCCTTGACCGCCTTGGTGTAGACGAACCCTCCCTTGCGCAGCTTCTCGTTCGCGCCCCAGCCCTTCCGGGTGATGATCTTCGGGCGGGGTCCGATGTACGGCTTCGCGGCAGCGGCGGCGGCCGGGATCGCGGCCGTACCGACCGGGGCGAGGTGGGCGTTGACGGAGGCGGCGGCCGCCTCCTCGACGGTCGGCGCGCGGTGCGCCGTGGGCGCCGCGTACGCCACACGCGTCTGGGGACCGGAGTCGGCGGCGGGCTCCGGTCCGGGGTCGACCAGCTCGATGCGGAGGCCGGCGGGGAGGGGCTCGCCCGCCTCGGCCGCGAGCTCCTCGGTCCGATCCGGCTGTACGCGGACCTCGAAGCCGTCCGAGTCGCCGACCCACAGCGGCGCGGTGGCTCCGCGGACCGCGCCCGCGGCCTCGGCGGTGTCGGGGTCGGCCCCGTGGTCGTCGTTGTGGATCTCCACGTTCTGCCAGGCGGACCAGTCCGTGCTTCCGGTCGACCGGGTGCGGACCTGGACGGTGCCGTGGAGGTGCGCCTGGACGTCGTCCCAGACGACACCCACGAGGGAGAAGGGTCTGACGTCCCGTCGGGCGAGGCCCTGCGCCGCCCCCGCGGCGGAGCCGATGGCCCGTCGGCCGTTCCCGAGCGGCTCGAGCGGCAGGGACCGGGTGGATCCGGCGACGTCCGCCTCCGAGGCGGCTGCGGCCGGCGACGCTTCCCGTTCGGCGGGATCCACGACGGGTGGCGCGGCGGGTTCGACGACGGTCGGCACCGCCGTCGACAGGGTGGGCGCACCCGGCTGCAGCGCCGCCGCAGGGGTCGCGAGGGACAACGGTAGGGCGAGAGCCGCCGCGCATGTCACGGCGACCGAGGAGGCAAGGTTGGCACGCATGTGGCGATCGTCGGCAGCCTCGGGCCGTTCCGCACGGCGGGATTCCACCCGGAAACTGACGGACCATCGGGCCGACCGGTGGACGCCGTCACCGGTACGGCGGCTCCCCGCGAACCTCCCCGCGTACCCTTGCCCGCGTGAACGCCAGCGACCGCACCCCCGCCGACCTGCTGCGATCCGCGCTCGCCGCGGACCCCGCCCGCCCCTTGGTCACCTTCTACGACGACGCCACCGGTGAGCGCGTCGAATTGTCCGTCGCCACCTTCGCCAATTGGGTGGCCAAGACCGCCAATCTGCTCCAGGGCGAGCTCTCCGCCTCCCCCGGCGACCGGCTCGCGCTGCTGCTTCCCGCGCACTGGCAGACCGCCGTCTGGCTGCTGGCGTGCGCGTCGGTCGGCGTGACCGCCGAGATCGGCGGGGACCCGGCGGACGCCGATCACGTCGTCGCGGGGCCTGACACCCTCGACGCGGGGCTCGCCTGCTCGGGAGAGCGCATCGCGCTCTCGCTCGCCCCGCTGGGCCGCCGTTTCCCGGCCCCGCCCGCCGGTTACGCGGACTACGCGGTGGAGGTACCGAGCCAGGGTGACCGGTTCGCCCCCTTCGTCCCGGTCGACGCCGACGCGCCCGCACTGGTGGTCGACGGCGTGGAACTGACGGGCACCCAGCTCGTGACGCGGGCTCGCGCGGACGCCGAGGCCCTCGGTCTCGCGCCCGGGGCCCGGCTGCTCTCCGGCCGGGCGTACGACAGCTGGGACGGGCTCGCCGCCGGGCTGTACGCGCCGCTGGCGGCGGGGGGCTCGGTCGTCCTGTGCCGGAACCTGGACCAACTGGCGCCCGAGGCGCTCGAGAAGCGGGTCGAGAGCGAGCGGGTCACGGCGACCGCGGTGTGACCACCCGGCGGATCCACCCGTATGGCGCACCGACTCGCCGAGTCCCCGGGTCTGCGCCTCAACTCCGGTACATGATCGGCGGGTACGCACCCTCCCCGGCACAACCAAGCGTCAGGTTCGGCCGTCTATCTCAGCGACCGGCGGCCCGGCGCGCCGCCGACGCCATGAAGGATGGACTCAGACGTGACGGACAGTGCCGGCACGCCCGCCGAACCGGACCCCCCGGCCGGGGGCGAGACGCCCCGCACCGACGGAGAGGCCGGTGCGGAGGACGGGGCGGGTCCCACGGAGGGCGACGCCCCGCGCAAGCGGCACTGGCTGCGCTGGACGGCGCTCGGCTGTTCGGTCGTCGTCCTCGCCGCGGCGGGTGCCGGCTGGTGGTTCTACCGCAAGCTCGACAACAACATCACCACCGACACCACGGCCGCCGCCGAACTGCGCGAGTACGAGAAGGAGCGCCCGAGCGCGGTCGTCTCCTCCGCGCGGAACATCCTGCTGATCGGTTCCGACACCCGGACCGGCGCCGGCAACTCCCAGTACGGGCGGGACAAGGGGACGCAGCGCTCGGACACGACGATCCTGCTGCACCTCGCGGCGGAGAAGGAGAGCGCGACGGCCGTCTCCATCCCGCGCGATCTGATGGTGAGGATGCCCACGTGCCGCACATCGGGCGGAACGCGCACACCTGAACAATTCGCCCAGTTCAACTCGGCCTTCGAGATCGGCGGCACGGCCTGCACGATCCGTACCGTCGAGCGGCTGACCGGGATCAGGATCGACCACCACATGGTGATCGACTTCCGTGGCTTCAAGAAGATGGTCGACGCCGTGGACGGGGTGGAGGTCTGCCTCAAGGAGCCGATCGACGACTCCGACGCCAAGCTGAAGCTGCCGGCCGGGCGCCAGACGCTCCACGGCGAGCAGGCGCTCGGGTTCGTACGGGCCCGCAAGTCGCTGGGCAACGGGAGCGACACGGAACGCATGGACCGCCAGCAGCAGTTCCTGGGGGCCCTGATCAACAAGGTGCAGAGCAACGGCGTCCTGCTGAATCCGACCCGCCTGTACCCGGTTCTGGACGCGGCGACGAAGTCCATCACGACCGACCCGGGGCTCGACTCGCTCCGCGATCTGTTCGACCTGGCGCGCTCGATGCGGGCCATCCCGACGGAGAAGGTGCAGTTCCTCACGGTGCCGCGGCGGCCGTACACCCAGAACGCGAATCGGGACGAACTCGTACAACCCGAGGCGAGTCAACTCTTCAAGCGGCTCCGCGAGGACCGGCCCGTGACGGTGACGCCGTCGGCGTCGGAGAGCACCGTCGAAGGCGCGGACGCCAACAGGAATCCGGACGACGCGGGCTCGCCGAGTCCGGTGCCGACGCCGACGTACTCGGGGCGCAGCGCGGCGGAAGGAGCGTGCCCCTAGGGGAGGTCTGAAGGAGGGTGAGTAAAGGGGAGTCCAAGGGGAGGGATGGGGTGGATGAGGTTTGAGCAAATTGCCCAGTTGTAAGGGGCGTGGAATTTGTCACGGACGTCGCTCCGCGCTGAACTGGGCGGATAGTGTGACGCGATCCGGTGCTCTCGACCACGTGGTCGCGCACTCAGACGGATCGAACGACCGAGCGCCCTACGGGGTGGGCGCCTCGCGTGGCACCGACGGAGGATTCAAGTAACCGTGGACGCGCACAGCCGTGGACAGGCGGACGAGATCGACCCCGCCGACCAGTGGGTACTCAACCCGCAGACGGGCAATTACGAACTGCGACTGAACCACTCCGCTGGGCAGTCGGTACCGCAGTCCCGCCCCCGCGGCGCCACCGCCCCGGCCCCGAGAACCGGCGAGGGTTCACGGTCCGCCGAGCGTTCACGGACCGGTGAGGGCTCCCGGACAGGCGAGCGTTCGCGGACCTCGACCGAGGCGCCCGTTCCCGGCCAGCGCCGCCGCCGTGCCCCCGAGGGCCCCGCCGGCGGGCCGCCGTCCGCCGGTCGCCGCAAGCGCAAGCCGCAGAAGTCCCGTAAGAAGAAGGTCCTGCTCTGGACCGGCGGGACGATGGCCGTCGTGCTGGTGGCCGGCGCGGCGGGCGCGTACGCGCTCTACAACAAGTTCAACGGCAACCTCAACACCGTCGACGTCGGTGACGCCGCCTCCGGCGGCGAGTCGATGGAGGGGCCGCTGAACATCCTGATCATCGGCAACGACGTCCGCACCGGTGAGGGCAACACGAGCTACGGGAACAAGGACAACGTCACCGGCCACGCCGACACGACGTTCCTCTTCCACGTCTCGGAGGACCGCACCAACGCGACGGCCATCAGCATCCCCCGGGACCTCAAGACCGAGATCCCGGACTGCCCGACGAAGCAGGCCGACGGTTCGACCAAGGTCATCGCCGGCTCCGGCACGAAGACGAAGTTCAACGAGTCCTTCGGCGTGAACGGCCGGGATCCCGGCTGCACGATGCGCACCGTCAAGGCGCTCACGGGCGGCATCGAGATCAACCACTTCATGATGGTGGACTTCAACGCCGTCAAGACGCTGTCGGCCGCGGTCGGCGGTGTGAAGGTCTGCCTGAGCAAGCCGATCCACGACAAGGACTACTCCAAGCTCAACCTCCCGGAGGGGGAGCACAGGGTCCAGGGCGAGCAGGCGCTCGCGTTCCTGCGCAACCGCCACGGTCTCGGCAACGAGAGCGACCTGGACCGGATCAAGATGCAGCAGCAGTTCCTGGCATCCATGATCCGGCAGCTGAAGGAGGACACGCTCGACAGTCCGACGAAGCTGTACTCGGTGGCGGACGCGGCGACCAAGGCGCTCACCGTGGACAAGGGAATAGGCACCGCCATCAAGCTGACCACCCTTGCCAAGGAGCTCGGCAAGGTCGATCTGAAGAACATCAGCTTCATGACCGTTCCCGTGATCGACAACCCGGACGAGCCGCCGAACAGGAGGGCGACCGTCGTCCTCCACCCGGAGAAGGCTCCGCAGGTCTTCAGCATGGTGCAGAACGACGTCTCCTTCACCGAGGTGAAGAAGAAGGAGAAGGACGCCAAGAACGCCCAGGCGCAGGCCGAGGCGAAGCTGCTCCAGGGAACGCGCGCCAAGGCCGCCGCCGTACGCGTCGACGTCTACAACGGCAGCGGCATCCAGGGCGCGGCGCAGAAGACGATCGACTGGCTGCAGAACGATCAGGGCGTGACACGGTCCACGAACAAGGCCAACGCCCCCGAGAAGGCGGCGAAGACCACGCTCACGTACGCACCGAACCAGGCCGATCAGGCCCGCAAGCTCGCGGACCTGATGGGCTTGCCCGCCACGGCACTCAAGCCTGGCACCACGGACGCCGGGGAGCGTGAGCCCATGACGCTCGTCCTCGGTGCCGACTTCAAGGGCGCGGGGACGCCCATCACCGCTCCGGTGAAGGCGCCGGACGTGGGTCAGGTCGAAGCAGACAAGAAGGTGTGCGCTCAGTGACCCGGAAACACCGGGTCACGGCACACACCTGATCAACGAGGGGGACCAGGGGTGGGACAGAGCAGCGTGCGCAAGGAGGGGACGCGGGGACGCGTTCCGCACGCCCGCGATTTGGGCTGGGACGAGAGTCTCTACGGGGACGGGGGCGAGGCTGCCGGGGAGGGCACCCGCGCTCCCGGCGGCGGTGCGGACGACGGCGGCGGCAAAGGGAGCGGCGGTGGGGGCGGCAGCGAAGGTCGCACGAGTCACCGGCGCAAGGGCCCGCGCAGGCGCGCCAAGAAGAGCGGTAAACGCAAGATATTCCGCTGGGTCGCCGCGACCCTGTCATTGCTGATACTCGCGACGGCCGGCGCCGGATACCTGTACTACCAGCACCTCAACAGCAACATCCGCAGCGGGGGCCGTGCGGGCGGCGAGAGCGGCGTCAAGAAAGCCGCGCCTAACGCACTCGGCGACACCCCGCTCAACATCCTGCTGATCGGTTCGGACAGCCGGGCGGACGCCAAGAACGTGGCACTCGGCGGGGGCAAGAACGAGCGGGACCGGAAGCCGCTCGCGGACGTGCAGATGCTTCTGCACATCTCGGCGGACCGTAAGAACGCCAACATCATCTCCATCCCGCGGGACACGGTCGTCCCGATCCCGAAGTGCACGGGCGAGGACGGTACGCCCTACGCCGCCACGACCAACCGGCCGATCAACGAGACGCTGAGCCGCGGCGGTCCGGGTTGCACCCTGACCACCTGGGAAAGCCTCACCGGGGTCTACATCGACCACTGGATGATGGTCGACTTCGCGGGTGTGGTCGCGATGGCGGACGAGGTCGGCGGCGTCCCGGTCTGCGTGAACACCGGTGTGTGGGACAAGTCCACGAGGCTGCAGAAGGGCGGCTCGGGGCTGCAGCTGCCCGAGGGCACCACGGAGGTCAAGGGCGAGCAGGCGCTCCAGTGGCTGCGCACCCGGCACGCGTTCGGCAACGACCAGAACCGTGCGAAGGCCCAGCACATGTACATGAACGGCATGATGAAGAAGCTCCAGGGCCAGAACGCCTGGACCGACACCGGGCGGCTGATGGGGCTGGCCGAGACCGCGACGAAGGCCCTGCAGGTCTCCGACGGTCTCGACACGGTGAAGAAGCTCTTCGATCTGTCCATGCAGCTCAAGAACGTGAAGCTCGACCGTCTGACGACGACCACGGTCCCGACGGTCGCCTATCCGCCGATGCCGGACCAGTGGCTTCAGCTGGTGCCGAAGTCCGCCGACAAGATGTGGTCGATGCTCCGCGACGACGTGGCCTTCGACAAGAACGGCGACCCGGCCGGTGCCAAGCCGTCCGCCTCCGCCTCCGCGAAGCCCAAGGGTCCTGACGCGGCCGCGCCCGGCACGCTCGCCGTGACGGTCGTCAACGGCACGGGCTTCGACGGTCAGGCTTCCGTCGACGGCCGGGCGAGCGGCATGGCGACGACCCTGAAGGGCAAGGGCTTCACCGAGGCGAAGGCCTCGCAGAGCGCCGAGCCGCGCAAGGACACGGTGGTCAAGTACCCGAAGGCGGCCGGCGACCAGGGCAAGGCGGACGCCCTGTCCGTGGCCAAGGCCCTCGGCCTGCCGGACTCGGCGGTCCGGGCCGACGGGAACGCAGAGAACATCACCCTCGTCATCGGCGGCGACTGGCGCGAGGGCGCCACGTACAAGAAGCCGCAGGAGCAGGCGGGCGACCTGCCGGACGGTGCGAACTCCAAGACGAACTGCATGGAGGTCTACTCCGTCTACAAGTGGGACGGCAAGAGCAAGAGCTGACGCCCCCCACGGAACGAACGGTGACGGCCGGACCCCACGGGTCCGGCCGTCACTGCTGTTCGGTGGGGATCAACCGCAGTGGTCGGCCCCGTAGTTGGTGCCGGTCGCCGTGTTGCCGTTGTACTTGATCTCGGCGGAGACGTTGATGCACTTGTTGTTCGCGTAGATCACCACGGGGCCGGCGTAGTACTTGAAGGGGTAGTAGCCCTCGTAGTCCTGGTCCTCCACGTGGCAGGTGGCGGAAGGGGACGTCTCGGAACAGCGTGAGATGTCCACCTGCATGTACTTGTCCTTGCCGTACCCACCCGCGGTGGTGGCGACGTTGACCGCACAGTTGTTGCCGGTCGAAGCGTCGTAGTAGACGTGGATGTTGCCGTACGTCGTCGAGCCGTACTTGACGGGGTACGTGGCGATCTGGCTTCCCGCGCAGCCGTAGCCGCCGGCCGAGGCCGTGGGGGCGCCGATGACCAGGAATGCCGCCGCCATACCCAGTGAACCGAGTATCGCCGTTGCCTTGCGATGCATGACGCCTTCTTTCGCTCGTCGACGCCCAGGGCGAGGAGCCGGCGGTGGCTCGATGGGACCGCCGTCCGCGTCCTTCACCGCCGTGGACGAGGACCACCAGATGATCCCGGCCGTCACAATAGCCACACACGTCAACTCCAGTCACAGGGGTTTGTCACGTCGGTTTCCTCCAACTCGCCCTGAACCAACACGATCTGACCCTCCATCAGAGTGACGCGCATCACCTTCTTGATCATTTACTTCGATCGATCACTGGCTATAGCTTCAGCTGGCCTTGTCCGCCGTTCACTTGGAGCTCACGTCATGAACCTTGGCAAGAAGGTCGCGTCGACCCTCGGCGCCCTCGGCGCGATAGCCGGTCTCTCCCTCGTCAACGCCCCCTCCGCCGCCGCCAGCACCCCCTCCGGCTGCTCGAGCGTCTCCCAGGTCGGCACGACCCGGGTCATCCAGGTCGGCGGAATCGACGCGGCGTCGGTGAAGCAGTACTACGGCTGTGGTTACAACTACGCGTACATCTACGTGTGGCAGCAGTACCGGAACACCCACACGAACTGGGACCTCTACGTCCACATCGTCAACCACTCGGACTCCGGCACCGACTACGGCGACGCGGAGCTCAACAACACCACCCGGTCCGAGCTCTGGGGCCCGGCCGCCGACACCGCGGCCTTCTGCACGCACGCCACGGGCTACCTGAACTCGACCGGCGGCTCGACCTCCAAGGTCTGCTGACGACAGCACCGCATGCGTCACACTCCGGGAGCCCCGACGGGACACGTCGGGGCTCCCGTCCGTGGCTACGCCGCCTAGCGCCGCAGTGCCTCCACCGGCTGGATGCGGCTCGCGCGCCAGGCCGGATAGAGGCCGGCGACGACGCCGGTCACCAGGCCGATGGCGGGGGCCGCCACGACCGTGACGGGGTGGATGACCGGGGTCCATTCGCGCGCCATCGCGGTGCCGATGACGGCGAAGGTGCCGAGGCTGGTGCCGACCAGTCCGCCGAGGGTGCCGAGCGCGCCCGACTCCGCCAGGAACTGGAGCGTGATGTGGCGGCTGCGGGCGCCGAGCGCACGGCGCAGGCCGATCTCTCCCGTGCGTTCGAGCACGGCCACCAGCGTGGTGTTGGCGATGCCCACCGCGCCGATCAGCAGACAGATGCCCGCGAGGAGCAGGAACAGCTGGTCGAGGTCCGACGTGACCGCCGTTCTCAGCGACCTCGGGTCGGGTGGCGGAACGGCCTGGAAGTACTCGGGGTGGGCCGGATCGAGGGCGAGGGCCGCTTCCCCGGCGATCTGCCCCGCGGCGCCGAGCTCGGTGGAGATCAGCATCTTGGCGCGGTCGCCCCGCGGGCCGCCCCAGACCCGTTCCGCCGTGGTGCGCGGGACGACGACGGAGAGCAGCACGTCAGACTTCCGGTCGACCTCCTCGACGATGCCGATCACCGTGAAGGCGTCTCCGTCGATGAAGATCGCTGGGGCCGTCTCCAGGGTGGTGATCCCCAGCCGGGCCGCCATGCCGGAGCCGACCACGGCGACCTGCTGCGCCTGCCGGTCGTGGTACGCGTCGAAGATCCTGCCCTGCTGGAGGTGCGGACCCGCGGCGGCCAGGACGCCCGGTGAGGCCGCGACGATCTGGCTCTGGGCCTCCTCGGCCGCCTCGCCGACGGGCGCGGACCGTACGCCCTGCCCCTCCGGCAGCCGCACCGACCAGTAGACGCCCGCGTCGCGCACCCCGTTCAGCCGCTCGATCCGCGCGTCGGCGTCGGCCGGGAAGGCGTTCCGTACGTACTCCGGCTGGTCACCGCCGGTGTCCTCGATCGTCACCTCGGTCGCGGTCAGCGCGTTGAAACGCTCGTCGATCTGCTGGGACGTGGTGGAGGTCAGGCCCAGCACGGCGACGAAGGTTCCCACGCCCAGGACGGTGCCGAGCGCGGTCAGGGCCGAGCGGCCGGGGCGCTGGAGCATCCCCGCGGTCGCCTCGGCCAGCAGATCGCGCGGAGAGAGCCGCGAGACCCGGACCGTACTGCTCCGGCGTCCCCGGAGCGGGAGTCGGCCGGGGCGCCTCATGCCGGTACCCGCTCGCGCAGCAGGCCGTCCCGGATGGTCACCGTGCGCCTGCCACGGGCGGCCACCTCGGGATCGTGGGTGATGACGATCAGGGTGATGCCGTCCTCGTGGAGTTCGTCGAGCAGTCCGAGGATCTGCTGCGCGGTGGTCGTGTCGAGGTTCCCGGTGGGCTCGTCGCACAGCAGCAGCGACGGCCGGCTCACCAACGCCCGTGCGATGGCGACGCGTTGGCGCTCACCGCCGGACATCCGGGTGGGGACGGCGTCGACACGATGCCCCAGACCGACGCGGACGAGCGCCTCGCGCGCCCGGGTGACCCGCTCGGCCCGCGCGATGCCGTTGTACGTCATGGAGAGCATGACGTTCTCCAACGAGGAGCGGTGGGGCAGCAGATGGAAGCTCTGGAAGACGAAGCCGATGCGGCTGCCGCGCAGTCCGGCGCGCTCGCTGTCCCTGAGGGCGGCGGTGTCGATGCCGTCGAGCCGGTACGTGCCCCCGGTCGGCCTGTCGAGGAGTCCCGCGATGTTGAGGAACGTCGACTTGCCGGAGCCCGAGGGGCCGACGACCGTCAGATAGTCACCGCGGTGGATCGTGAGGTCGAAAGGGCGCAGCGCCTCGACCGGAGGCGTTCCGGGGTAGGTGAGGGTCATGCCTTCGAAGTCGATGACGGGGACCTCGGCGGCGGCCGCCCCCTCGTCCGTGGCGTCCTGCGGGATGCTCTCGGTCATCCCTGGGCCCCTGGGGCCTCCGGAACGCCGCCGGCCCCGAGACCGCCGTCACCGGCCCCGGCTCCGACCCCCATGCCGATGCCGACGATCACCCGCTCCCGCTCCGAGAGCGTCCCGCCCACGGGTGTGACCTGGACGTAGCCGTCGCCCGAGGTGCCCGGGCGGACCTCGACGCGGCGGCGGGTGCCGTCGCCCTGGAGGACGGTGACGGTGGTACGGGAGTCGGCGCCGGCCGAGACGGCGGAGACGGGGACGACGAGCACCTTGCCGGCCGAGGTCGCCGCTTCGACGGTGAGCCGTACGTCCTGGCCCGCGAGGGTCGCCGGCAGTTCCTTGTCGGGACGCACTTCGAGGGCGAAGCCCTGCCCCGGCGCCGCCTCGCCGGCGGATCCGCCCTCGGGCGTGGCCGTCACGGGCGCCTCGGAGACCGAGGCGACGACGCCGGTGGCCTCTTCGCCGGTGGCCTCGGAGAGGATCCGTACCTTCTGCCCGGGCCGCACCAGACCCTTCTCGTGGGCGGCCAGCGAGCCCTTGACCACGAGCCGGCCCGCCGAGACGGTCATGGGCTTCTCGCCGACGTCGCCGCCGACCTTGGCGTTGACCACGTCGACCCGGGCCGGGAAGCCGGACAGATAGGCGACCTCGGACGCGGGGACCATGGGGCCCGACACGGCTTCCGCGTCGGCCAGCTTCCGCCGCGCATCGGCGAGGTCCTCGCGGGCGTACCTCAACTCGTCGCCCGAGGGCGCCGCGTCGGCGTCGGCATCCGCGCCCGCCGTGCGGGACGTCAGCCCGGCGAGCGCGCGCTCGGCGGCCTTCACCTGGCCGCGGGCCGCCTCGACCGGGTCGCCGCCCTCCCCGCCGCTCTCGCCTCCGACGAGGACGGGGTCGTAACCGATGGAGGTGTAGAAGGCGGCGACGGCGGCCTTCGTCCCGGGGCCGTACACCCCCGTCCTGTCGCCGCCGGTGCCATGCCCAAGGCCGGCCAGGGCCTTCTGCAGCTGTCGTACGTCCTCCCCGTGGGCACCGGGCTTGAGGTCCCGGTACACCGGCAGGGTGCCGGTCAGCACGAACACCGGTCGCCCGGATATCTCCATGAGGACCCGGCCGGCCTTGAAGGTCTTGCCGGCCTGGACGAGAACCTTGGTGACGACCGGCTTGCCGCCCTCGGCCGCGGAGGCGGCGGGGGCGATGTCGAGGGTCTGCGAGGCGGAGACCGTTCCCCGGGTCACCACGGTGTCCGAAAGGACGCGGCGCTCCACGGTCGCCGTCAGGACGTCGGGCTTCGGCGGCCGGGCGTCCGCGGCGGCCTGCGCCGGCGACTGCACGAGGGAGGCGCCCCACAGGCCCGCTCCGGAGAGCGCGAACGCGCCCACGGCCAGCACGGTAACCGCCCTGCGCCGACGTGCGATACCGCCCCGCCGACCTTCGTCCGACACGCCGACTCCCCGCAGTTGAACCGTAGTTGGCCACCGATGGGCGGCATGAGCACCCGTCAGTGGATCACTGCTCGCCGGAGATCGTCAACCGCCTTCATTTCTCGCCACCTTGACTCAAAGAGGCCCTTGAGTTGCTCGTTTGTCGACTGATCTACTCGACCGCCGACTATCGAGAGGATGAGTTCATGTCAAAGATGCGGAGTGCCGCCCTGGCCGCCGCGGCCGTGGGAGCACTGCTCGCCGGCAGCGCGGGCACGGCCAGTGCCGGCAGCTACAACGGCTCCTGTGAGAGCAGCGGCGGCGGCGAGATCTGCCTGTACCGCAACTACGAGTTCGCCGGCGGGCTGTACGACACGCTGTACAGCAAGACCAACTACGACGGCTCGACGTACTACGGCACCCAGACGCTGATCGACAACACCCTGTCCTCCGCCAAGAACATGGACATGGTCAACAACGTCGGGTTCTACAGCGGCAAGAACTACACCGGAACCCTGGAGTACCTCCCGGCCGGTCTGTGGCTCCGCTACGGCGACGACGTCGCCTCCTCGCACTGCTTCAGCAGCAACGCGTACTGCCCCATCTGACCGGAGGAGCGTCCACCATGGCGAAGTTCAAGAAGGCCGCCGCGGCCCTGGCCGCCGCGGGCGCGCTGGTCGCCGGTGCCACCGGCACCGCCGATGCCGCCAGCTACAACGGCTCCTGCGAGAGCGCCGGCGGCGAGATCTGTCTCTACCGCTACGCGAACTACACGGGCGGGCTGTACGACACGATCTACAGCAAGACCAACTACAACGGCTCCACCTACTACGGCACCTCCGTGCTGATCGACAACACCGTCTCCTCGGTCAAGAACCGTGACGGCGTCAACTCCATCGAGGTCTGGACCGGCCAGAACTACACCGGCCTGCGCGTCCACGCCGACCCCGGCCTGAACCTCTGGGACATGGCGGTCTTCTGGGACGGCCAGACCGACGACGCGATCTCGTCCCACTGCTTCAGCAGCAACGCCTACTGCCCCTCCTGATCAGCCCGAGGATCCCCCACCATGAAGAACATCAAGAAGGCCGCGCTGGCCCTCGCCGCCGCGGGCGCGCTGGTCGCCGGCGCCACCGGCACCGCCGATGCCGCCAGCTACAACGGCTCCTGCGAAAGCGCCGGCGGCGAGATCTGTCTGTACCGCCTCGCCGACTTCGCCGGCGGGCTGTACGACACGATCTACAGCAAGACCAACTACAACGGCTCCACGTACTACGGCACCTCGACGCTGATAGACAACACGATCTCCTCGGTCAGAAACCGGGACTCGGTCAACGCGATCGACGTCTACACCGGCCAGAACTACACCGGCACCCGGACGCACGCCGACCCCGGCCTGACACTCTGGGACATGGCGGTCTGGGACGACGACAACGAGATCTCCTCCCACTGCTTCGAGAACAACGCCTACTGCCCCGGATGATGAACACACGCAACAGAACCGGCGGGCTGCTGCTCGTCGCCGCTCTCGCCGGGACGGCCGTGGGGTGCTCGTCCGACGAGAAGCCGCAGGATCCCGCAGCCGCCGTGCAGCCGTACAAGCCGCAGGCGTCCAAGACCTGGGGTGGCGTCGCCATCAGTCTGCCGGTGGACTCGTACACCGTCACCGCGCAGGAGCGGGAGGCGCTCAGCCAGGCCGTCGCCACGCTCGCGGGCGACTGCATGAAGAAGTACGGCTTCGACTGGCCGGCGCCGCTGCCGCCGACCCCTCGGAACCTGAACTCCAACGCCCGTCTCTACGGGGTGACCGACCTCGAATCGGTCGCCGCCTTCGGCTATCACCCGCCGCTCCCCAAGGGGATGACGGCCCGCCAGGCCGAGCAGGCCACCGTGAAGCAGCGTGCGCACTACGCGAACGTCTCGCCCGCGGCGATGACGCTCTACAAGGGCGACGGTCCTTCGTCGGTGAACGGCAAGAGCGTCCCCGAGGGCGGCTGTCTCGGTGAGACGCGCCGCAAGGTGGGCCTCGGCGATGTCGCCGGCCTCGACGCCACCTTCAACAAGGTGAACCTCCAGGCGTCGAAGCAGGCGGGCAACGACCCCCGCGTCAGCACGCTCGACCAGCGCTGGTCCGCCTGCATGAAGGAGTCGGGCTACCACTACACCGACCCGCTGGCGGCCGCCGGCGATCCGGCGTGGTCGGCCGGCGAGGGCGGCGACGGGAGCAAGGACAGCGACGCCGCGGGCACGCCGAAGCCGCGGGAGATCACGGTCGCCTCCACGGACGTGAAGTGCAAGCAGAAGGTCGACTACGTCCGCGTCCACTCGTCCATCGAGGCGGAGCACCAGAACAAGCTCATCGAGAAGAACGTCACGGCCCTGTCGGCGGCGCGTGACACCTGGAAGTCGGCGCTCGCGAAGGCGAACGAGCTGCTGACGAACAGGGGTTGACGGTGCGTCGGTCACCGACCGGCATCCGCGAATCCCCTGCATCGAACCGAAGGAAGAACATCGTGATTCTGCAGAAGGCGGGTCGCCTGCTGGCGACCGCCGCCGTGCTGGCCGGGATCGGCGTCGTGGCACCCGTCGCCACGGCGACTCCCGCGGCGGCCGGGGCCTACGGCTGCGCCGGGAACCTGTCCTACTCGAAGGTCGTCTACGGCAACCGCAACGGCTACACGGGCAAGATGGGGACGCTGTACGACTACTACGACGGCACGTACAACTGTTCCGTCTTCGTCAAGTACGCCTGGTCCGGGACGCCCAGCTTCCTGGTGCTGTACATCTACCGGGAGCCGAACGACGGCACGTTCGACTCGGATGACGGCGACTTCACCACGTACGCCGGCCCCGTCCGTATCAAGGCACCCGGCACGTGCGTCGTCGAGCCGCTCGACGTGTACACGCCGGGTGGGACCCTGGCGTACAGCGGTCAGATCGGGCCGCACTCCTGCGGCTGACCCCGCTCGAACGGCGAGACCGACCGGTGCGACGGCATCGGTCGGTCTCGCCGTGTGTCCGGGTCAGACCTTCGCGGCCTTCACCGCCGGGCGGCGGCTCGCGATGACCTTGCGCGCCAGTGCGCGCGGGCTGGTCAGGAAGCCGTAGCCCCAGGACATGTGCATCGTCGCGAGGGCCACCGGGATCTGCAGACGGGCCTTCGGCGAGAGGCCCTTGCCCGCGGGGATCGAGCCCGCGGTGATCGCGGCGAGGTAGCCGACCGGGATCACGAAGCCGAGGGGGGTGAGCGCCACGCCCACGACCAGGCCGGCCGCGATCGCGCAGACGGCGGTCGGCGGGGCGAGGTAGCGCAGGTTGATGGAGCCCTGGTGGTAGCGGGCCACGACGTGGCGCCACCGGCCGTAGTCCTTGTACTGCTTCGCCAGGGCGCGGACGCTCGGGCGGGGCCGGTACTGGACGCGCAGCTCGGGCGAGAACCAGATCAGCCCGCCCGCCTCACGGATACGGAAGTTCAGCTCCCAGTCCTGGGCGCGGATGAACTCCACGTTGTAGCCGTCCTGCTGCTCCAGGGCCTCGCGGCGGAAGACACCCAGATACACGGTCTCGGCCGGGCCCGCCTGGCCACCGGTGTGGAAGGCCGCGTTGCCGACGCCGATCTTCGAGGTCATCGCGGCGGCGACCGCGTGCTCCCAGTCGTTCTCGCCCTCGGCGTGCATGATGCCGCCGACGTTCTGCGCGCCGGTCTCCTCCAGGAGACGCACCGCGGTGGCGATGTAGTTCGGCGACAGCATCCCGTGGCCGTCGACACGGACCACGATCGGGTGACGGGATGCCTTGATCGCCGCGTTGAGGGCGGCGGGCGTCCGGCCCGTGGGGTTCGGCACGGTGTGGACCCGGGGGTCCTCCCGTACGAGCTCGGCGGCGATCTCGTCCGTACGGTCCGTGGACGGGCCGAGCGCGATCACCACCTCCATCTCGCCGTCGTACTCCTGCTCGAGGATGTGACGGACCGAGTTGCGCAGGTGCCGCTCCTCGTTGAGGACCGGCATGATCACGGAGACGGGGGGCAGGGCGGCGGGCATGGCGTTCATATTGCCCGCCACGTTACCGCGAACGGGGGACACGAAGCGCGTCACGGGGCGGGTGCGCGAGGTCGCTGATCGTATGGGCCTACCGTGCTCACGGTCCCCTCGTCCCACCCGCGGAGGTGTCCCCCGGTGCCCCCACCGCCCCGCACGCCCCGTCCTCGACCGGCCGCCGCCCGTTCCGTGCCGGCCCGCCGTGGCAGACGGGTCCGACGGGTGCGGCGGCCACGGTGGGGGATGAGGATCGCGACGACGCTCTCCGTGCTCGTCCTCGGCGCGGGCGGCATCGGCCACGCGATGGTGACCGGTCTGGACACCGGGATCACCCGGGTCGACCCCTTCAAGGACATGAAGAACCGCCCCCAGGCCGGCCACGGCATGAACGTGCTGGTCGTGGGTACGGACGGCCGGGACAGGATCACGGACAAGGAGCGCAAGGAGTACCGCCTCGGCGGCAAGCCCTGTCGCTGCACCGACACCGTGATGCTCGTCCACATCTCCGAGGACCGGGAGCGGGCGAGCGTGGTGAGCCTGCCCCGCGACTCGTACGCCGAGATGCCCGAGCACATCGACGAAACCACCGGCCGGCGCCACCAGGCACACCCGGTGAAGCTGAACGCCGCGTACGCCGAGGGCGGGCCCGGGCTGACGGTGCGGACCGTCGAGAGGATGACGGGCGTCAAGATCGACCACTATCTGGAGGTCGATTTCACCAGCTTCATGAAGACGGTGGACGCGGTCGGCGGGGTGAGGATCTGCACGGCGCGGCCGTTGAAGGACTCGTACACCGGGCTGGACCTGCCGGCCGGACCGCACGAGATGACCGGTGGGCAGGCGCTGCAGTACGTACGTGCCCGCCATGTCGACGGGGCGGCCGACATCAGCCGGATGCAGCGCCAGCAGCGGTTCCTGGCGGCGCTGGTCGAGCGGATGACCAGTGGCGGGGTGCTGCTCAACCCCGTGCGGTTCCGCGAGGTCGCCACGACGATGCTGAACTCGGTGCGGGCGGACGCCGGATTCGGTACGGAGCAGATCCTGGCGCTCTCGAAGGCGATGCGGGGCTTCACCCCGGCGTCCTCGGAGTTCGTCTCGGTGCCGATCGGGGACGTGAGCTTCCGGGTGAAGGGCATCGGCTCGACGGTGAAGTGGGACGCGCCCAAGGCGCAGAAGCTGTTCCAGGCGCTCCGCGACGACCGGCCCCTCGCCGCGCACAAGGCGGTGGCGAAGGCCGGGCCGAAGGCGACGGTGGTGGATGTGGCACCGAAGACGATCCGGGTGCAGGTCTACAACGCGACGCGGACGGCAGGTCAGGGCAAGAAGGCCGACGACGCGCTGCGGGCGACGGGCTTCAACACGACGCGCGCGCCGCGGACCGGGGGCGGCGCCCCTCGCCCGCGCACGGTGGTGGAGTACGACCCGCGCTGGGACCGCTCGGCGAAGTCCCTGGCGGCGGCGCTGCCGGGGGTGGAGCTGAAGGCGGTCAAGGGGAGGGGCGCGACGCTGCGGGTCTTCGTGGGCGCGGACTACAAGGGGGTCACTCCGGTGCGGCCGGAGGAGCCGACGAAGGGTCCCTTCGTGGCGGTGAAGGGGGACGAGGTGGTGTGCCCGTAGCGCGGTCGCGCCACGGCGGCGGAGCCCGCCGGCTCCGCCGGCACCGCCCCGGGCGTCAGTCCTCGTAGCCCTCCGCCGCGCGGCGCTCCCGCAGCTCCATGATCGCGCGGCGGCGGGCCAGTCGGTGGGTGCGACGGATCTGGGCCTCCTGGTAGCGGCGCTTGTCCCGCTCGGTCTCCGGGAGCACCGGCGGGACCGGGCGCGGCTTGCCGTCGCCGTCGACCGCCGCGAAGACCAGATAGGCCGAGGCGACCTGCTGGGCGGGGGTGGACTCGTTCCAGCGCTCGGCCATGACGCGGACGCCGACCTCCATCGAGGAGCGGCCGGTCCAGTTCACCTGGGCCTTCACATGCAGCAGGTCCCCGACCCGTACCGGCTCCAGGAACGCCATCTCGTCCATGGAGGCGGTCACGGCCGGACCGCCCGAGTGCCGCCCCGCGACGGCGCCCGCCGCGTCGTCCACCAGCTTCATGATCACGCCGCCGTGCACCGTACCCAGGAGGTTCGTGTCGTGGCTGGTCATGATGTGGCTGAGCGTGGTGCGGGACGCGGAGGTGGGCTTGCCCGGAATGTCGCCCTGCGGGCGGTCCGTGCGCTGGGCCTGATCTGTCATGCCCTCCACCTTATGCCGGGTCCCGGGCTCGTCCTCATTGCATCAGCTTGGCAACAGCGCCGCCCCGATTCCCCACCCGCCCTGTCGGCGCTCGGGAGGGGGCCTGCACACTGTCCGCATGAATGACTGGCCCGATGACGGCGGATACGGCCGCGGCAGCTCGAGCTCTCAGCCCGAGGGAGCCCGCCGGATGCGCCATGTGCAGCGCCCGCAGGTGCCCCAGCAGCCGCCGCAGTACGACCCCGGTTACGGCCAGGGTCAACCGCGGCAGGGCTCGGAGTACGACAACGGCTACAACACCGGGCAGGTGTACGGGCAGCGGAACTACGGCGGCGGGCAGCAGCCCCCCGTCGCTCCGCCGCAGCCGGGCCAGGGGTACCCGGGCGCCCCGGGCCGTCCGGCCCCGGACTGGCGCCGCCGGATCAAGGTCGGCTCGATCGTCCTGGTCGTCGCCGTGCTGGCCTGGGGCATCGGTACGTACGCCTGGGCCAGCAGCCAGATGCGCAACGAGGTCGATCTGGCCAAGGTCATCGAGCGGCCGGCCGAGGGCGACTGCACGACGTATCTGATCGTCGGCTCCGACAGCCGTGAGGGCATGTCGGCCGAGGAGAAGAAGAAGCTGCACACCGGCTCCGCGCAGGGCAAGCGGACCGACTCGATGATGATCCTCGCCGCCTGTTCCAGCGGGAACACGATGGTCTCGCTGCCCCGTGACTCGTGGGTGACGATCCCCTCGTTCGTGGGCTCGGAGTCCGGGAAGAAGTACGGGGCGCGCGGTGGCTCCAAGCTGAACGCGGCGTACGCGATGGACGGCCCGGAGCTCCTGGTCCGCACGGTCGAGTTCAACACCGGGCTGCGCATCGACCACTACGCGGAGATCGGCTTCGCCGGCTTCGCGAACATCGTGGACGCGCTCGGCGGTGTCGACCTGAACATCGAGAAGGGCTTCAAGGACGACAAGTCCGGCGCCGACTTCCAGGCGGGTGAGCAGACTCTCAACGGCGAGCAGGCCCTCGCGTTCGTCCGCACCCGGTACGCGTTCGCCGAGTCGGACCTGGCGCGGACGAAGAACCAGCAGAAGTTCCTCTCCGCCCTGGCCAACCAGGCGGCGACGCCGGGCACGATCCTCAACCCGTTCAGGCTGTACCCGACGCTGGGTGCCGGCCTGGACACGCTGATCGTCGACAAGGACATGTCGCTGTACGACCTCGGCAAGATGTTCTTCGCGATGAAGGGCATCAGCGGCGGCGACGGCAAGTCGATGAACATCCCGATCTCGGGGAGCGCGCCGCAGGGCTCGCTGAAGTGGGACATGCCGAAGGTGAAGCAGCTGGTGCAGCAGATCCAGAACGACGAGCCGGTCACGGTCACGTCGAACCGCTGACGTAGGAACCGCCGGCGCAGGACAGCGGAAAGGGGCACCCCGTCACGGGGTGCCCCTTTCCGATTCCCGGAGTTACGGGAGGTTGCGGGCCATGACGATGCGCTGGACCTGGTTGGTGCCTTCGTAGATCTGGGTGATCTTGGCGTCGCGCATCATGCGCTCGACGG
>NZ_JBHTTQ010000057.1:0-46336 GCF_042794475.1 Streptomyces sp. NPDC056527 | reverse complement strand
GAAAACGGTTCGTGTGTGGGGGGTGTTACGTGGCGTCCCGTGGGTTTTTCTTGCCGCACCCTTCCCTCTCCCGCCGCCGCGGCCCCGGCCGGGGCACCCGGCGGGGCCGACCTGCGGAAGCCGACGGGGCTACAGCCCGCCGGTCTGGAGCAGTCGGTTCGGGGAGCCCCCCGAGACGACCAGTTCGCCCTTGACCGTGTGATCGGTGATCCAGGTCGAGATGGTCGCCGGGGTGGCCGAAGGGGTCTGGGCCCTGGCGAGGACGGCGACTCCGGCCACGTGCGGGGCGGCCATGGACGTGCCGTTCAGGGCGATGCTGTCTCCGCCGAGCTCGGCGGAGACGATGGCCGCGCCGGGAGCGTAGAGATCGAGGCACGCGCCGAAGTTCGAGAAGTCCGTCTCCTCGTCCCGGTGGTTGGCGGCTCCGACGGTCAGCACGTCGGCGGCACTGGCGGGCGAGACGTCGCAGGCGTTGACGGCATCGTTGCCCGCGGCGAACACGGGCAGGACACCCCGGGCGGCCAGGGCGGTGGCGGCGTTGTCGACGGCGGTGTTGCGCGGGCCGCCGAGCGAGCCGTTGAGAACGGCGGGCTGGACCGCGTTCCGCGCCACCCAGTCCAGGCCGGCGATGATGCCCGACCAGGCGCCCGAGCCCTGGCAGTTCAGGACCCGGACGCTGACCAGGGCGGCCTCGCGCGCCACGCCGTACCGCCCGCCGGCGACGGTGCCGCCGACATGCGTGCCGTGGCCGTTGCAGTCGGCGCCGCTCCGGCCGTCACCGATCGCGTCGAAGCCGGGCCGCGCCCGGCCGTCGAACTCGGCGTGGCCGAACTCCAGACCGGTGTCGAGGATGTAGGCGGTGGCGCCCTTGCCGTCGCCGTCGACGTTGAACTGGCCGTTGAGCGGCAGATAGGGCTGGTCGATCCGGTCCTGACCCCAGCTGTGGGCGACGTCCCGCACGGCGGTCGCCCTGGTCGGCACGGGTGCCACGGTGACCGTGGCGTCCTGCTCGACGGTGGCGACGCCCGGCAGCTTGCGGACGGAGTCCAGTTGAGCGGCCGTCAGCTTGGCGGCGTAGCCGGAGAAGACGCGGTCGTAGGTGAAGAGCGCCTTCACGCCCGGCACCTGCTGCGAGGTGGCCGCGGCCGACTGCCCCGCCTTCAGGGTGACGATGTACTGCCCCGGGATGGCCTTGGGGGAGGTGGCGAGGGGGGCGAGCGTGGTGCCGCCCGAGGGGGAGGGCACGGAGTGGGCCGAGACCGACAGGGGCCCGGCGATCGCCAGGACGGCGGAGCCCACCACCGCGAGGGCGAACCTCATTCGTGTACGCATGGGCCTGAGATGAACACGCGGAAACGATCAAGGTCAATCACCATGCGTGACTGTCGATCGCATTGTGTAGCGAAGTATTCAACGCGCCCGCTGAACGCAGTAGTCCCCGAGCGGACGCGCCGGATGCGCGAGGGCATGAAAAAGCCCCAGGTCACGGCGAGTGAGTCCTGGGGCTGATCCGAGCCGCCTTCGGGATTCGAACCCGAGACCTACGCATTACGAGTGCGTTGCTCTGGCCAACTGAGCTAAGGCGGCATTCCGTGCGGTCCCATGGTGGGTGCAGCGGCCTCGCCAAGTCTACACAGTTTCCAGGGGTGCTCCTGACCACCCTCCACGTGGTCCACGCCACCCCTCACGTGCAGCGCTTCCCGTCCTTCGGGACCGTGCCGTCCAGGAGGTACGCGTTGATCGCGGTGTCGATGCAGTCGCTGCCCCGGCCGTACGCCGTGTGGCCGTCACCCTCGTACGTCAGCAGACTTCCGGAGGAGAGCTGGGAGGCGAGGGACTCGGCCCACTTGTAGGGGGTCGCCGGGTCGCGGGTGGTGCCGACGACGACGATCGGGGGCGCGCCCTCGGCGGTGATGCGGTGGGGGCGGCCGGTCGCCGGGGTCGGCCAGTAGGTGCAGTTCAGGGCTGCCCAGGCGAGGCCCTCGCCGAAGACGGGGGACGCCTTCTCGAAGGACGGCACCGCCTTCTCGGCGTCGGCCGGTCCGCCGAAGGCCGCCGGGAGGTCCAGGCAGTTCACGGCCGCGTTGGCGAACATCAGGTTCGCGTACGAGCCGTCCGCCTCGCGCTCGTAGTAGGCGTCGGCCAGCGCCAGCAGGCCCGCCCCCTCGCCGCCGATCGCCTGGGTCAGCGCCTCGCGCAGCTGCGGCCAGGCCCCCTCGTCGTACATCGCGGCGATCACCCCGGTCGTCGCCAGGGACTCCCCCAGCCGGCGGCTCTCGCCGGTGGGCACCGGCTCGGCGTCGAGGTCGCGGAAGAAGGCCTTGAGACTGTCGCCGGCCGCGGCGACGGACTCGGTGCCGAGCGGACAGTCCGCCTGCTTGACGCAGTCGGCCGCGAACGCCCGGAAGGCCGTCTCGAATCCGGCGGTCTGGTCGCGGTTGAGGTCGATCGCGGGCAGCGACGGGTCCATCGCCCCGTCCAGGACCAGCCGTCCGGCGCGGGAGGGGAACAACTCGGCGTAGGTGGCGCCGAGGAAGGTGCCGTACGAGGCGCCGACGTAGTTCAGCTTCTTGTCGCCGAGCACCTCCCGCAGGATGTCCATGTCCCGGGCGGTCTCCACGGTGGAGACACGCGGCAGGACCTTCCCCGAGCGCTGCGCGCAGCCCGCCGCGAAGCCCTTGAAGGAGGCGGCGAGCGCGTTGGTCTCGGCCGGATCGTCGGGGGTCTGGTCGACCTGCGTGTAGTCGTCCATCTGCGGGCCCGTCAGACACTCGACCGGCGCGCTGCGCGCCACCCCGCGCGGGTCGACGGCGACCATGTCGTAGCGGGCGCGGACGGGTACCGGGTACCCGACGCCCGCGTACCCCTGGAGGTAGCCGACGGCGGAGCCGCCCGGGCCGCCGGGGTTGACCAGGAGCGAGCCGATCCGCTTGCCGGGGCCGGTGGCCGCGACCCGGGAGACGGCCAGTTCGATGTCCCCGGCCGCCGGCTTCGCGTAGTCGAGCGGCACGCGCAGCGAGGCGCACTGGAACGTCGGCACTCCGCAGTCGCGCCACGTGAGCTTCTGGCCGTAGTAGCTTCGCAGGGCCGCGTCGGACGTCGGGGCGGGCGCCCCCGCCGACGAGGGAGACGCGGGCGCGGCGGCGTCGCTGCCGCCCGTGCAGCCGGAGAGGATCAGCCCGGCGGCCGCGAGGGCCGTGGCGGACGTGCGGAGCAAGCGCCTGGAGTCCATGGACCGGAGCGTATCCGTACGAGTACGGACCGTGTCCAATCGCCCGTGCTCAGCCACGCAGGGCCATGGTCATCGCCTCCACCGCGAGCAGCGGCGCGACATTGCGGTCCAGGGCCTCCCTGCACGCGAGCACCGCCTCGATCCGGCGCAGTGTCCGCTCCGGCGCGGTGTCGCGGGCGATCCGCTCCACGGCGTCCCGTACGTCCTCGTTGGCGAGCGGCGTCCGCGCCCGCAGCTGCAGGGTGAGGACGTCGCGGTAGAAGCCGGTGAGGTCGGTGAGCGCGAGGTCGAGACTGTCGCGCTGCGTACGGGTCTTCCTCCTCTTCTGCCGCTCCTCCAGCTCCTTCATCGCCCCCGCCGTGCCGCGCGGCATCCGTCCGCCCTGGCCCCCGCCGAGCGCGGCCTTCAGCTCCTCGGTCTCCTTGACGTCGATCTCCTCGGCGACCTGCTTGGCGTCCTCGCCTGCCGCGTCGACCAGCTCCTGGGCCGCCTTCAGGCAGCCGCCGATGTCGTCGACCCGCAGCGGGAGCTTCAGGACGACGGCGCGGCGGGCCCGGGCACGCTCGTCGGTGGCCAGCCGGCGGGCGCGGTCGATATGACCCTGGGTGGCGCGGGCGACGGCCGCGGCGACCTGGGGCTCGATGCCGTCACGGCGTACGAGCACGTCGGCGACCGCGTCCACCGGGGGTGTGCGCAGGGTCAGGTGACGGCAGCGGGAGCGGATGGTGGGGAGCACGTCCTCCAGGGACGGCGCGCAGAGCAGCCACACCGTGCGGGGCGCGGGCTCCTCGACGGCCTTCAGGAGCACATTGCCCGCGCCCTCGGTGAGCCGGTCGGCGTCCTCCAGGACGATCACCTGCCAGCGGCCGCCGGCGGGCGAGAGCTGGGCGCGCCGGACGAGGTCGCGGGTCTCCTTCACACCGATGGAGAGCAGGTCCGTACGCACGACCTCCACGTCCGCGTGCGTCCCGACGAGGGCGGTGTGGCAGCCGTCACAGAAGCCGCATCCCGGCGCCCCGCCCAGCGCCCGGTCCGGGCTCACGCACTGCAGCGCGGCCGCGAAGGCGCGCGCCGCGGTCGCCCGGCCGGAGCCCGGAGGGCCGGTGAAGAGCCAGGCGTGGGTCATCTTGGACGCCTCGGGGTCGGGCCCGCCGGCGGCATGGGCGGTCACCAGCGCGTCGGCGTCCCGCGCCGCGGCGGCGAGCTGCTCCTCGACCCGCGCCTGTCCGACGAGGTCGTCCCATACGGCCATGTCTGCCCCTCCTCAGGTACGCACTCCATTGTGGGGCACCCCTACGACACCGGGTCCACGACAACGGGTCGCGGGCAGTCTGCCCGCGACCCGTTGTCGGTGCGCTGTCGGTCCCTCAGACGATCATCGGCGACGGCGGCGGCCGTCGTCCTCGTCGTCGTGGGGGCCGAGCAGTTCGTCCGCCAGGGTCGGCAGGTCGTCGAGCGGGGTCTCCTCCGCCCAGTCGGAGCGGCGGCGCGGGCGGCCCTGCTCGTCGAGCTGCGGCAGCTCGCGCGTCTGCTCGTCGGATCCGGCGGGCTGCTCGTCGCGGAAGATGCCCGGCGGAACCCGGTCGACCGGGTCCGTCCCCCGTACGGGAGGCAGCACGGCCGTCTCGTCCACGGCCCGCACCGGCGGCAGGACCGAGGTCTCCGCCTCGGGCCGTACGGCGTCCGGGTCGACGACCGGAGTCGCGACGGTGATCTCGTTCGGCGAGACCTTGGGCACCGTCCGCGTCACCTCGTCGGGCTGCACGACGGGCGTCTCCACGGTCACCTCGTCAGGCTGCACGACGGGGGTCTCCATGGTCACCTCATTGGCCGACGCCTCCGCCTCGCGGGCGGCCTGCGCGGCCTTGGCGGCAGCGGCCTCGGCAGCCTTCCGTGCCTCGGCGGCCTCGGCGGCCCGCTGCACTTCGGCGGCGCGCTGCGCCTCCGCGGCCTTCCGCGCCTCCTCCGCACGAGCGGCCTCGGCGGCCTGCCTCGTCTCCTCCGCGCGGGCCGCCTCGACGGCGGCCTTCTCCGCGGCCTCGGCAGCCGCCTTGCGCGCAGCCTCCTCCGCGGCCTTGGCCGCCGCGGCCTCGGCGAGACGTCGCGCCTCTTCCGCCCGCAGCAGGGCCTCTTCGGCCTTGCGCTGCTTCTCGCGGCGGCGTTCCTCCGCCTCCGCGCGCAGCCGGGCCTCTTCCTCGGCCTGCTTGCGGCGGCGTTCCTCCTCCTCGCGGCGGGCCTTCTCCTCGGCCTCGCGCCGCCTGCGCTCCTCCTCGGCGGCCAGCCGGGCCTCCTCGGCCCGCTGACGGGCCTCCTCCGCCTGCCGTTCGGCCTCGCGGCGCCGGGCCTCTTCCTCCTCCTGGCGCTTGCGCTCCTCCTCCTCGGCACGGAGCTTGGCGAGCTGTTCCTGGCGCTCGCGCTCCAGCCGCTCCTCCTCCGCCTTGCGGGCGGCCTCCTCCTCGGCCCTGCGCCTGGCGTCCTCCTCGGCCTTCCGCCGCGCCTCCTCCTGGGCCTTCACCTCGGCCTCGGACAGCGGCAGCATCCGGTCGAGCCGATGGCGCACGACGGTGGTGACGGCCTCCGGCTCCTGGCCGGCGTCGACGACGAGGTAGCGGCCGGGGTCACCGGCGGCCAGGGCGAGGAATCCGGCCCGCACGCGCGCGTGGAACTCCGGCGGCTCGGACTCCAGCCGGTCGGGAGCCTCGGTGAACCGTTCCCGCGCGGTCTCCGGGGAGACGTCGAGCAGCACGGTCAGATGCGGAACGAGTCCGCCGGTCGCCCAGCGGTTGATGCGGGCGACCTCCGTCGGCGACAGATCGCGCCCGGCGCCCTGGTAGGCCACCGAGGAGTCGATGTACCGGTCGGAGATGACCACGGCGCCCCGCTCCAGGGCGGGCTTGACCAGCGAGTCGACGTGCTCGGCACGGTCGGCGGCGTACAGCAGCGCCTCGGCGCGGTGCGAGAGGCCGGCCGAGGAGACGTCGAGCAGGATCGAGCGCAGCCGCTTGCCGATCGGCGTGGCGCCCGGCTCGCGGGTGACGACGACCTCGTGGCCCTTGGCGCGGATCCACTCCGCGAGCGCCTCGGCCTGGGTCGACTTGCCGGCGCCGTCGCCGCCCTCCAGGGCGATGAAGAAGCCGGTCGGTGCGGGCGCCTGGACGGGGTCGGCGCCGCGCAGCGCGTCGCGCAGATCGCGGCGCAGCGGTACGCCGGCCCGGTCGTCGGTCTTGGCGAGGACGATCACGGCGACGGGCAGCAGCAGCGCGCCGATCAGCATCAGCGTGAAGGCGGCACCACCGTGCGCGAAGACGAAGCTGCCGGAGGCGAGGCGGTGTTCCCCGATGGCGGCGGCGAGCAGCGGAGCGCCGAGCGCGCCGACGGCCATGGCGACCCGGGCGACGGCCTGGAGGTGCTCGGTGATCCGGGGGCGCCGGGCCTCCTCGGTCTCCTGGTCGATGAGGGTGTGGCCGGTGTTGGCGGCGACACCGCCCGCGTACCCGGCGAGCACGGCGAGGATCAAGACCGTGGCCGTGTCCGGGACGAGGCCCATCGCGAGCAGCGCGATGCCGGTGAGGCTGATCGCGAGGGCGAGCAGCCGGCGGCGGGAGAGAACGGTCAGGACGGATCCGGCCGTCCTGATGCCGACGCCGGTGGCGCCGCTGAGCGCGAGGATCAGCAGCGCGAAGGTGACGGGGCCGCCGCCGAGGTCGTACGCGTGCAGGACGGAGACCGCCGCCGCGGCGGTGATGGCTGCGGCGACGGTGGCGCAGGCGAGGACGAGCAGCGGGACGGCTCCCGTGCGGCCCTTCTCCGCGGAGGGCCTGCGCAGGCCCTCCAGGGGCGAGCGGGGCCGGGGCGTCTGCCCGCCGGGCAGCTCGACGGCGGACAGCACGGAGAGCGAGGCGGCGAAGAGACCGGCGGCGACATAGGCGCCGAGGGCGGCCTGGTGCAGCGAGAACCACTCGATGCCGGTGCCGAGCAGGTTGCCGACGAGGGTGGCGACGAGGAGCACGGCGGCCGCGGCCGGTACGGCGAGGAATCCGGTACGCAGCGACAGCCGGCGCAGCGCGTCCAGGTGGTCCGGCAGGGGCCGGACGGCGGCGCCCTCGATCGGCGGCGCGGGCAGCAGCGCGGGGGCCGCGCCCTCCTTGGCCACGGTCCACAACCGCTCGGCGGCGCCGACGACGAAGACGGTGCCGAGCAGGAACCCGAGCGCCTTGTCCGGGGTCCAGTCGATCCACAGCGGCGCGACCACGAGGAGCGCGATCCGCAGACCGTCGGCTCCCATCATGGTCCAGCGCCGGTCGAGCACCCCGCCGGGCGCGGTCAGCGCGGTGAGGGGGCCGAGGAGTACGGCGCCGAACAGCACCGAGGCCAGCAGCCTGGCGCCGACTACGGCGGCGACGGCGAACGCGGCCCCGCGGTATCCGCCGCCGAGGGCTCCCTCGAGGACGGCGGCCTGAAGCCCGAGGAGCACCAGGACGAGCAGGGCGAGGGCGTCCCCGGTCCCCCCGACGAACTGGGCGCTCCAGAGCCGTCGCAATGGTTGATGGCGCAAAAGCGCCCGTACGGCACGCTCCCTGGAGTCTGCGACAAGCGCGACGTCGGAGTCTGGCTGCTCTGCTCGCGTCATCCGTCCACCCTATCCGGACCCCCTCACTCCCCGTGGCCCGCCCGAACAAACGTCGTAAGGGGCGGGGGCCATGGGCCCCCGCCCCTTACAAAGTGTGCTGTTCGCGCCTACTCGGCCGTCTTCTTCGCGGCAGCGGTCTTCTTCGCCGCCGCCGTCTTGGCCGTCGTCGTCTTCTTCGCGGCGGTCTTCTTCGCCGCCGTCTTCTTGGCCGGCGCCGCCTTCTTGGCGGCCGTCTTCTTCGCGGGCGCCTTCTTGGCCGTCTTCTTCGCCGGCCCCTTGGCCCGCTTCTCGGCGAGCAGCTCGTAACCGCGCTCGGGCGTGATGTCCTCGACGCTGTCGCCGGTCCGCAGGGTCGCGTTGGTCTCGCCGTCGGTCACGTACGGGCCGAAGCGACCGTCCTTGACGACGACCGGCTTCTCGCTGACCGGGTCGGTGCCCAGCTCCTTCAGCGGCGGCTTGGCGGCCGCGCGGCCACGCTGCTTGGGCTGCGCGTAGATGGCGAGCGCCTCCTCCAGCGTGATCGTGAAGAGCTGCTCCTCCTCCGTCAGCGACCGCGAGTCCGTGCCCTTCTTCAGGTACGGGCCGTAGCGGCCGTTCTGCGCCGTGATCTCGACGCCCTCCGCGTCCGCACCCACCACGCGCGGCAGGGACATCAGCTTGAGCGCGTCCTCCAGCGTGACCGTGTCCAGCGCCATCGACTTGAAGAGCGAGGCGGTCCGCGGCTTCACCGCGTTCTTGCCGGTCTTCGGGGTGTCCTCGGGCAGGATCTCGGTGACGTACGGGCCGTACCGGCCGGCCTTGGCGACGATCTGGTTGCCGCTGACCGGGTCGGTGCCCAGCTCGAAGTCACCGCTCGGCTTGGCCAGCAGCTCCTCGGCGTAGGCGGTCGTCAGCTCGTCGGGCGCGAGGTCCTCGGGGACGTCGGCGCGCTGGTGGCCCTCGGCGTCCTTCTCGCCACGCTCGACGTACGGGCCGTAGCGCCCGACGCGCAGCATGATGCCGTCGCCGACCGGGAAGGAGGAGATCTCCCGGGCGTCGATCGCGCCGAGGTCGGTCACCAGCTCCTTCAGACCGCCGAGGTGGTCGCCGTCACCGTTCCCGGCGTCGGCCGCGCCGCGCTCGGCGGAGCCTTCGCCCTCGCCGAAGTAGAAACGCTTCAGCCACGGCACGGCCTGGGCCTCGCCCCGCGCGATGCGGTCGAGGTCGTCCTCCATCTTGGCGGTGAAGGAGTAGTCGACGAGCCTGCCGAAGTGCTTCTCCAGCAGGTTGACCACGGCGAAGGAGAGGAACGACGGCACGAGCGCCGTCCCCTTCTTGAAGACGTAGCCGCGGTCCAGGATCGTGCCGATGATCGACGCGTACGTCGACGGGCGGCCGATCTCGCGCTCTTCCAGCTCCTTGACCAGCGAGGCCTCGGTGTAGCGGGCCGGCGGCTTGGTCGCGTGGCCGTCGGCGGTGATCTCCTCGGCGGACAGCGCGTCGCCCTCGGCGACCTGCGGCAGCCGGCGCTCACGGTCGTCCAGCTCGGCGTTGGGGTCGTCGGCCCCCTCCACGTACGCCTTCATGAAGCCGTGGAAGGTGATCGTCTTGCCGGAGGCGCTGAACTCGGCGTCCCGGCCGTCCGCGGAGCGGCCGCCGATCTTGACCGTGACCGAGTTTCCGGTCGCGTCCTTCATCTGGGAGGCGACGGTCCGCTTCCAGATCAGCTCGTAGAGCCGGAACTGGTCGCCGGTCAGACCGGTCTCCGCCGGGGTGCGGAAACGATCACCCGAAGGGCGAATCGCCTCGTGCGCCTCCTGCGCGTTCTTGACCTTGCCCGCGTAGACGCGGGGCTTCTCCGGCAGGTAGTCGGCGCCGTACAACTGCGTGACCTGGGCCCTCGCCGCCGCGACGGCGGTGTCGGACAGGGTCGTGGAGTCCGTACGCATGTAGGTGATGAAGCCGTTCTCGTACAGCTTCTGGGCGACCTGCATGGTCGCCTTCGCGCCGAAGCCCAGCTTGCGGCTCGCCTCCTGCTGGAGGGTGGTCGTACGGAACGGGGCGTACGGGGAGCGGCGGTACGGCTTCGACTCGACCGACCGGACGCTGAACGAGGTGTCGGCGAGCGAGGCGGCCAGCGCCCGCGCCTTCTCCTCGTCGAGGTGGAGGATGTTCGCGGTCTTCAGCTGCCCGTCGGAGCCGAAGTCACGGCCCTGGGCGACGCGCTTGCCGTCGACCGTGTTCAGCCGCGCGACCAGCGACGACGGGTCGGACGAATCACCGGCGCGGCCGGTGGCGAAGGTGCCGGTGAGGTCCCAGTACTCGGCGGAGCGGAAGGCGATGCGCTCGCGCTCGCGCTCGACGACGAGCCGGGTGGCCACGGACTGGACGCGGCCCGCGGACAGGCCGCGCATGACCTTCTTCCACAGGACCGGCGAGACCTCGTAGCCGTACAGCCGGTCGAGGATGCGGCGGGTCTCCTGGGCGTCCACCATGCGCTTGTTCAGCTCGCGCGGGTTGCGGACGGCCTCCTGGATCGCGTCCTTGGTGATCTCGTGGAAGACCATCCGGTGGACCGGGACCTTGGGCTTCAGGACCTCGAGGAGGTGCCACGCGATGGCTTCGCCCTCGCGGTCCTCATCGGTGGCGAGGAAGAGTTCGTCGACCCCGGCCAGCTGCTCCTTGAGCTTCCTGACCTGGGCCTTCTTGTCGGCGTTGACGACGTAGATCGGCTGGAAGTCGTGCTCGACGTCGACTCCGAGGCGGCGCACCTCGCCGGTGTACTTCTCGGGCACCTCGGCGGCGCCGCTGGGGAGGTCGCGGATGTGCCCGACGCTCGCCTCGACGACGTAACCGGGGCCGAGGTAGCCCTTGATCGTCTTCGCCTTGGCAGGCGACTCGACGATGACGAGTCGGCGGCCGCCCTGTGCGGTCTCGCTGGTCGGGGACAACTTCGCTCTTCTCTCCGGTCGACGCTCGGTGGCACGTACGGCGCTGGCACTCCGCATGGCACGCACGGCTGCGGCACGCTCGGTGACGCTGCCGTCGCTGCGGAGTGTGACGGTACAACCCGCCCCCGTGTCAAACGGCGAAAGCCCGCAACGGCCACTCGAACGGTAACCCGAGTCCTGGCATTCCTGCCGCCCGGACTCCCGGTCCGGTGGGGCGGGCCCGCTCGGGGCGACCTCGTCACAGCCGCCCGAAGCACCACACCCCGAGGAGAAGGAAGACGATTCCGAAGATCGTCGTCAGCGTGGCGGCCATCGGCGTGGCGACCCCCTGCGCGACCGGTCGGCCGTGCGCCACACGCACCCCCGTCCACAGCAGCAGCGCGGCTCCGAACAGCGCGAACGCCGTTCCCGCCAAGATCGCCGGCCCGCTCTCCATGCCCGTACCCCGTTTCCGTCACGGTCCCCCGTGGTCCCTGGAGCCGAGGCTGGCACCTCCCGGCGTCGTCGGCGCGAATTCCGGGTGAACGACGCGGACGCTCCCGTCGGGGTTCACGAATATGGCCGGTAGTGCCCCCACCCCTTCCTTCTTTCCGGTTCGTCACATCACATCGAGCGTGGCCCGTCGTCGGCTGCCCCGCTCGAAGAGAGCGAGAAGCGCCACAGCCAGCAGCGCGTACCCGGCGCCGACCGCGAGTTCGGCGGCGAGCAGCGCACCGTCGAGGCCACCACCCGCGGTGAGCCGGCGCGCCGCGTCCGCCGCGTGGGTCAGCGGCAGCAGGTCCCCGGCCGTCCGCATCCACTCCGGCAGCGTGTGACGGGGGACGGCGGCGCCCGTCATCAGGAGCAGTACCGAACTGGCCACGTTCGACACCAGGAACACGTCCCTGAACCGGAGTCCGAGCGCACCCAGCGCGAGCCCGAACGCCGAGCAGGCACCGGCCGCGACGAGCAGCACCAGGGCGAGACCCGGCAGCGCGCGGACGGGCACCGGCAGCCCGAGCACGAGCGCGGCGACGGTGAGGACGAAGGCGCTGACGAGCAGCCCGTTCAGGACATACGGCAGGGCGCGTCCGGCCCACAGGGGGACGCGTCGGCGCGGCGAGAGCAGGACGGCCCCGAGGGTGCCGAACCGGCGCTCGTTCGCGATCGCCATGGTGCCGCCGTACACGCAGGAGGCGGAAGCTGCGAGGACGGCGTTGCCGACCAGGTGGAAACGGTCGTCGGCGACACCGAGTTCTCTGCCCAGGAAAACGAAGAAGAACACCTGGAGAAGCGGCCCGACCAGCAGCGTTCCGATGAACATGGGCGGGGTCGTCCAGTTGAACAGGGCGCGGTAGGAGAGCGATCCGCCGACCACGACGAGCCGGGCGGAGGTGCGGAAACGGAAGCCGACGAGGCGGAGGCGGAAACGGAACATCTCTGGGGCCTTTCAGGCGAGGGCGAGCGTGGCCGCGGCGCGCGCCCGCCGCTCCACCCGGCCGAGGACGAGGACGGCGACCAGCGCGTATCCGGCGCCGAGCGCGACGGCGGTGAGGAGCGGGGTCAGGACGTCGCCGCCGGAGGTCGCGGCATGCACGGCCCGCGCACCCCAGGTCGTCGGCAGCGCCCAGGAGATCGGGTGGGTCCAGGCGGGCAGCACACCGATCGGCACGAGCAGCCCGGACAGCAGCCAGACGGGCGTGTCGAGCGGGTTGGCCAGCGCGTTGGCGTTGCGCAGCAGGACGAAGGTGGCGGCGAGCAGCAGCCCCATCATGCCGAGCGCGAGCACGCAGACGGGGACGGCGACGAGGAAGAGGAGCGGATGCGCGAAGTCCAGGGGCACGTCGAAGAGCAGCACGCCCCACAGGACGGTCGCCCCCATCGCGTACGTCCCGATGACGGCCGTCGCGAGGGTGATCGGCAGCAGGACGAGGGCGAGCGGAGCGGGTGCCACGACGAGCGTCTCCAGCGTCCCGAGCCAGCGCTGGTTCTGCACGGCGCCGCCCGAACCGAAGAGCACCGAGCCCCAGATGCCCATGAGCCCGGCGCCGACGGAGGCGGTGAGCAGCCGCTCGGGGTCCCCGGCCGCGCGGAACAGGTAGACGGCGAGGGTCGCGTACACGAGCGGCACCAGGACGGCGAACGTGATCTCGATGGGCGAGCGGGACATGTACGAGACATGGGTGCGCACCCCGACGCCGATCAGCCGCAGGACGCGCCTCACGCCGGTACCTCCTGAGAGCGCTGGGACTGCCGGGACTCGTCGGTCCCCTGCCGGTCGTCCTCCGCGACAATCGCGATGTAGGCGTCCTCCAGGGAGGGTTCGCGGCTGGCGACCCGCCCGACGCGCACTCCCTCGACGGCCGCGAGGACCCGGGCGTGCGGCACGGCGCCGCGGTCGGTCTGCACGGTCACGGTCTGCGCGGCCCCCCGGTCCTCGGCCGACGCTCCTCGCACGCCCGGCAGTTCACGGATCCGCGCCAGGTGCTCCTCGCCGACGCCGTACGCCTCGATCTCCAGCACGTCCCGCTCCTGGACACGGGACTTGAGGCTCTCGGGCGTCCCGAGCGCCCGGATCCTGCCGCCGGCGATGACGGCGACGCGGTCGCAGAGCTCGTCCGCCTCGGCCATGTAGTGAGTGGTGAGCAGCACGGTGGTGCCGGCCGCGGTGAGATCGGCGACGGTACGGCGCAGATCGCGGGCGGCGACCGGGTCGACTCCGATGGACGGCTCGTCGAGGAAGAGGACGTCGGGGTGGTGGAGGAGGCCGCGGGCGATGTGGAGGCGCTGCCGCATCCCGCGCGAGTACCCCTCGACCCGCTCCTTCTCACGGCCCGTGAGGCCCACCAGGTCGAGGAGTTCGGCGATCCGCCGCTTCTGGGCGCGGGGCTCGACGCCGTACAGCTCGGCGAAGTAGCGGAGGTTGTCGAGGGCGGACAGTCGGTCGTAGAGCCCGCGGTCGCCGCCGAAGACGTAGCCGATGCGGCGGCGCACGGCGACGGGGTCGCGGGCCACGTCGTGGCCGAACACCCGGGCCGTGCCGGAAGTCGGCAGGAGAAGGGTGTTGAGCATCTTGATGGTGGTGGTCTTCCCGGCGCCGTTCGGACCGAGCAGCCCGAACAGTTCGCCGGGCGCCACCTCGAAGGTGACCCCGCGCACGGCCTCGGTCTCGGTCCGGCGGGGCCGCAGCCACCCGGTCCTGCTGGTGTAGGTGCGGCGCAGCGCGTCCGCCTCGATTGCGAGCATGGGCGGGACGTTAGGAGCGCCGTACGGCCCCGGGCCATCGATTCGGGAGTCCCCGAATCGTCAGGCGACCGCGTGCAGCACGCCTTCCCCGGCGAGGAGCGCGAGCAGGGAACGGCCGGTGTCCGTCAGCTGGTAGTAGACGGAGCGGCCGACCCGGTGCCGGGTCACCACGCCCGCTTCGGCGAGCACCGACAGATGCTCGGAGACCGTGCTGGGCGCGAGCCCGAGCCGGTCCGCGAGGCCGGCGGTGGTGAGGGGGCCGGCCAGCTCCCGCAGGACGGCCGCCCGGCCGCGGCCGAGCATCAGCCCGAGCCGGTCGTCGGCGACAGGCTCGGCCGGTTCGCGCAGGGCCGCGGCCCCGCGGGCCTGGTAGGAGACGGCGACCACCTCGGGGTCGTCGGTCGAGTAGAGCCGGCAGCCCTCCGCGAAGACGAGCGGGACCAGCACCAGGCGCCGCTCCCCGGCCGCGTACTCCGCCTGGTGGTACTTGGTCAGTTCGAGCACCGGCCGCTCCCAGCGCCCGCGCGCTTCGAGCCCGCTGAACAGCGTGTCGACGCCCTCGGTCGCGAAGGTCCGCGCCCGGACGAGCACTTCGTCCTCGACGAGCCGGCGCATGGTCGGCCAGTACGGCTCGATCGCGCCCTCCCACCAGGCCGCGTACGCGTCGGCGAGCGCCGCGCAGGCGGCCTGCGGGTCGGTCAGATAGGGCCGGAGGAACGGCTCGTCCGCCATCCCGGGGAAGGAGGCGGCCGCCTGGGCGCGGACGAACCCCGGGTCGGTGGAGCGCAGCTGATCGAGCTCCTCGTGGACGTCGGCCGTGCCGACCGGGCGGGGCAGCAGGAAGTCGGAGACGTCGTACCGCCCCTCGGCCAGCAGGTCCCGCAGCGGCGCGAGCCGCTCGTCCTCACGCCACACCTCCCGCGCGCCGACGACCCACTCCTGGTACGGCCAGGAGGGCTGCCGCCACGGCAGCGCGAGGTGGAGGGCGCAGAAGGCGTCCCGCAGCGGGCTGATCGCGATGCGGGTCGCTCCGAGCGCGGCCTCGTCCAGCTCGATCCGTATCAACCCCGCCGCTCCTCCTCGCCGACCGGGAGGAGGAACCCCTCCTCCACCAGGAGCCGGATCGCCTGCGGGGTGCGGTCGCGCAGCAGCACGGGGTCCTCGCCCATCAACTGCCCGATGGCGTCGAGGATCCGGCCGGCGCTGAGCGAGCCGTCGCACACGCCCGCGAAGCCCGCTCCGACGTGGTCCACCTTGGTGGCGCGCCGCATCCCGCGGTTCTGCCGCAGCACGACGTGCTCGGGGTCCTCGGCGCCCGGCAGTCCGACCTGCTCCTGCATCACCTCGGGTGCGAGGGCGAAGTGGTCGGCGAGCAGGGCCGCGTCGTCGTGGGCGCGCAGATAGTCCTGGCGCTCGAAGTGGGCCCGTACGGTGTCGCCCAGCGGCTGCTCGACGGGGTGCGGCCACTCCTCGATCACGATCGACGGCTCGACCGCGCCGGAGGCCACCGCGGCGTTCTTGCGCACGGTGATCCAGCCGAAGCCGACCGCCTTGGTCTTGCGGGCCTCGAACTCGTCCAGCCACGCCTCGTACCGCGTCGCGTACTCCGCCGGATCCTCGCGGTGGTCCCCGCTGTCGCGCAGCCACAGCTCGGCGTACTGGGTGATGTCCTGGACCTCGCGCTGCACGATCCAGGCGTCGCAGCCGCGCGGGACCCAGGAGCGCAGCCGGTCCTGCCACTCCTCGCCCTCGACGTGCTGCCAGTTGGCGAGGAACTGGGCGTAGCCCCCGTCGTTGAGCCGCTCCCCGGCCTCCTGCACGAGCGTGCGGCACAGGTCGTCGCCGCTCATCCCGCCGTCGCGGTAGGTGAGCCGGGCGCCGGGGGAGATGACGAAGGGCGGATTGGAGACGATCAGGTCGTACGTGTCGCCGTCGACGGGCTCGAAGAGGGAGCCGGTCAGCAGCTCCGCCTCGCGGGCGCCGGAGAGCGCGAGGGTGAGGCGGGTGAAGTCCAGCGCGCGCGGGTTCAGGTCGGTGGCGGTGACCAGGGTGGCGTGCTGGGCGGCGTGCAGGGCCTGGATGCCGGAGCCGGTGCCGAGGTCGAGTGCGGAGGACACCGGCGTACGGACGGTGATGCCGGCGAGGGTGGTGGAGGCCCCGCCGACGCCGAGGACGACGCCCTCGTCCTTCTTCCCGATGCCGCCGGCCCCGCCCACGGCGCAGCCGAGGTCGGAGACGATGAACCAGTCCTGGCCCTCGGGACCGCCGTACGGCCGTACGTCGACGGTGGCACGGACCTCGCCGTCCACACGCTCCACCCAGCCGTCTTCGAGGCACTCCTCCAGCGGCAGCGCGGCGGCCGCCCGCTCGGCGGGGACGGACCCCTGGAGCAGGAAGAGCCGCACGAGGGTCTCCAGCGGGGAGTCGCCCCGGGTGGCCCGCAGCGCGGGCACGGTCTCGCTGCGGGCGAGCGCGGCGTAGGCGGGGGCGCCGAGCCGTTCGAGCAGGCCGTCGGCGGTGAAGTCGGCGGCAAGCAGCGCTTCGCGCAGCCGGGCGGCGTGCGCGGGCACGGGGAGGCGGGAGGTCAGGCTGGTCGTACTCACCCCACCATTGTGACGGCCACCACCGACATTCCCCCGCCAGCCCCGCCCGGGGGCCCGGCCGGGCGGCGGCGAACACATGACCGGGGACGAGGCCCCGGACCGGCGGCCTCGGACACGGCGGCGTCAGCCCTGCGGCGTGGGACCGGCGGCGTTGAACCCGGGGCCGAGGGTCCCGCTGCCTCGAACCCGGGGCCGAGGACCTGGCCCCGGACCCGGCGGCGTCGGACGGCCGGCCTCGGACCCGGCCACGGCACCCGGCGGCCTCTTGCCGTCCCGGGGGCAGCGCGGGGCCCCGGGCGAGCTGTGCTTGCCCGGGGCCGTACGGTCCGTCCGCGTCACTCCGCCTTCTTGCTCGCGGATCCCGAGGGCTTGGTGGACGCCTTCCCCGAAGGCTTGGAGCCCGTGTCGGGGGCGGCCGAGCCGCCCGACGCCGGCGACGGGGTCGCCTTCTGGCAGCCCGGCTGCTTCGCCATCGCCGTGCCCAGCTCACCGGACTGCAGCTTGGCGAGCGCGTCCTGGTCCATCTTCTCGATCTTCTTCAGCCCGTCGGCGACGTTCTGCAGACCGTCCGCGAACTTCTGCTGGTTGTTCGGGTCGAGCTCGTCGACCTGCTTCTTCAGCCCCTCGTAGGCCACCGCCGTGGCGTTGAGCTCCTTGACCGCGTCCTGCTGGAGCTTCTCCCCGTTGTCCACGGGCGGCGCCCCGGCGGCCTCGATGGACTTGGCGAGCGCCCGGTCCGCGTCGGCGATGTCCTGGAAGGCCTTCGAGTCGGCGGCCTGGATGTCGGCCGGCTTTCCGTCCGCCGCCGTCGAGATGATGAGCTGCTGCGCGTCGGCCCGCTTCTGGATCTGAGGCTTCGCCTGGTCGCAGACCGTCTTGGCCCAGTCGTCGACCTTGTCGCTGTCGTCGCTGCAACCGGACAGCGCGAGCACCAGTACCGCGCCGCCGGACAGCGCGGCCGCAAGTTTCTTGTTCAACGGATCGGTCCCTTCCAAGGCTCTCGGCCCCGGAACATACACGCCATGCGGGCAACATCCACCTTTCGTGCGACCGATTCATCCCACATTGCAGCCGTTCGCACCAAGGGAGACACGCCTCACGCCCCCGTACGCCACGAGCGGACGGCATGTCATCACACGCCGTCCGCCCGCTCTCTGACCAGGTGTTACGAAATCACCGGCGTGTCCGGTGAGGCTGCCGTGCGCTGGGCGGCGTTGTCTTCGTCACCCGCTTCGTCTCCGACGGCCACCGAACGCCGCTTGGAGACGTAGACCGCGCCGATGATGACGACGATCGCGAGGATCGCGACCAGCGCCCGCAGCCCGCCGCTGGCATCGTCGCCGAAGCTGAACTGCACGACCGCGGGCGCGATCAGCAGGGCGACCAGGTTCATCACCTTCAGCAGCGGGTTGATGGCCGGTCCCGCGGTGTCCTTGAACGGGTCGCCGACGGTGTCGCCGATGACGGTCGCGGCATGGGCCTCGCTGCCCTTGCCGCCGTGGTGGCCGTCCTCGACGAGCTTCTTGGCGTTGTCCCAGGCGCCGCCGGAGTTGGCGAGGAAGACCGCCATCAGCGTTCCGGTGGCGATGGCTCCGGCGAGGTACGAGCCGAGCGCGCCCACACCGAGCGCGAAGCCCACCGCGATCGGCGCCATCACGGCGAGCAGCCCGGGCGTGGCGAGTTCACGCAGCGCGTCCTTGGTGCAGATGTCGACCACGCGCCCGTACTCGGGCTTCTCGGTGTAGTTCATGATCCCGGGGTGCTCGCGGAACTGCCGTCGCACCTCGTAGACCACCGCGCCGGCCGAGCGCGACACCGCGTTGATCGCGAGTCCCGAGAAGAGGAACACGACCGCGGCGCCGAGAACCATGCCGAAGAGGTTGTTGGGCTGCGAGATGTCCATGGAGAGGTTCATCTCGGTGGTCTTGGCCCCGACGTCGGAGACCGCCGTGGCGATCGCGTCGCGGTACGAACCGAAGAGCGCCGCCGCCGCCAGGACGGCGGTCGCGATGGCGATGCCCTTGGTGATGGCCTTGGTGGTGTTGCCGACGGCGTCGAGGTCGGTGAGGACCTGCGCGCCCTCGCCCTGGACGTCGCCGGACATCTCGGCGATGCCCTGCGCGTTGTCGGAGACCGGGCCGAAGGTGTCCATGGCGACGATCACACCGACGGTGGTGAGCAGGCCGGTGCCGGCGAGGGCGACCGCGAACAGCGCCAGCATGATCGACGTACCGCCGAGCAGGAACGCTCCGTAGACCCCGAGGCCGATGAGGAGGGCCGTGTAGACGGCGGACTCCAGACCGATGGAGATGCCGGCGAGGACGACGGTGGCGGCGCCGGTGAGCGAGGACTTGCCGATGTCCTTGACCGGGCGCCGGGTCGTCTCGGTGAAGTAGCCGGTGAGCTGCTGGATCAGCGCGGCCAGGACGATGCCGATGGCGACGGCGACCAGGGCGAGGATCCGCGGGTCTCCGGCGTGGCTCTGGATGCCGGGCTCCGTGACGCCCTTGAGGTCGGCGTAGGAGGAGGGCAGGTAGGCGAAGACGGCGATGGTGACCAGGGCGAGCGAGATCACCGCGGAGATGAAGAAGCCCCGGTTGATCGCGCTCATTCCGCTGCGGTCGGCGCGCCGCGGGGCGACCGCGAAGATGCCGATCATCGCGGTGACCACGCCGATCGCCGGGACGATCAGCGGAAAGGCGAGGCCGAGGTCGCCGAAGGCCGCCTTGCCGAGGATGAGTGCGGCGACGAGCGTGACGGCGTACGACTCGAAGAGGTCGGCGGCCATGCCCGCACAGTCGCCGACGTTGTCGCCCACGTTGTCGGCGATGGTGGCGGCGTTGCGCGGGTCGTCCTCGGGGATGCCCTGCTCGACCTTGCCGACCAGGTCGGCGCCGACGTCCGCGGCCTTGGTGAAGATGCCGCCGCCGACTCGCATGAACATCGCGATGAGCGCTGCCCCCAGGCCGAAGCCCTCCAGGACCTTGGGCGCGTCGGCCGCGTAGACGAGGACGACGCAGGAGGCACCGAGCAGGCCGAGGCCCACGGTGAACATGCCGACCACTCCGCCCGTGCGGAAAGCGATCTTCATCGCCTTGTGCGCGACGGACGTCAGATCCTTTTTCGGTTCGCCCGGTCCCGGGGTCGCCTCGCGGGCGGCCGCGGCCACTCGCACATTCGCGCGTACGGCGAGCCTCATGCCGATGTACCCGGTGGCCGCCGAGAAAAGCGCACCCACCAGGAAGAAGAGTGAACGCCCGGCGCGCTGCGACCAGTTGTCGGCGGGAAGCAGCAACAGCAGGAAGAACACGACGGTGGCGAAGATCGCGAGGGTCCGCAACTGCCGAGCGAGATATGCGTTCGCGCCCTCCTGTACGGCGGCGGCGATCTTCTTCATCGCATCGGTGCCCTCACCCGCCGCGAGCACCTGGCGCACCAGCACCTGGGCGACGAAGAGCGCGGCCAGCGCGACGACCGCGATGACGATCACGATGGTTCGGTTCTCGTCGGTGAGTACCGCCGCGGCGAGAGAAGTGGGGTGTCCGGTCAGTTCTGTGGTGAAGAGCCCCGCCATTCGTCCTCCTTGACGTTGCGAGCTCAAGATGTGGACGGATTGTAGGGAGCAGAACCTGATCAAAACAGGGCGCCGCAAACGGAATTCCCCATTGACTCGATCTTCCCATCGAAAGAAGTAATGGGCCAAAAGCATTTACGCATGATCCATGATCTAGAGAAATGAAAAGAGGCCCTGCTCAGCAGGGCCTCTTTCATGATCTCGCCATGATCTCGCGAAACGAGGGGCGCCATTCGTTCGAGGGACGCCGTTCGGGGGAATGATCCCGGAAGCGCTCGCAGGAACGTCCGGGGAGCGCTCGGGGGAGGGCTCAGGCGATGCTCACCAGAGGAACTCCCCGGAGAGTCCGGGGAACCCTCACCGGCGCACCGCTCAGGGGAGCGCGACCGCCGGCGTGGTCGGCCAGCTCATCCTGATGACCCCGCCCTCCTCGCCGGCGCGGACCTCGACGTCGTCGACGAGCCCGCGGATCACCGCGAGACCCATCTCGTCCTCACCGTCCGCGTCGTCGAACTCCTCGGCCGGGGCCTCGTCCCGTGCACCGGGCACACCGGCGGCATCGGCCGCCGCCACGCCCGCGCCCGGGACCTCGTCGCCGACCTCGATGGAGAACGTCTTCTCCTCCTCGGTCAGCACGACCCGTACGGGAGTCACGACGTCGTTGCTCCGGTGCAGCCCCACGGCGCGGGAACACGCCTCGCCGACGGCGAGTCTGACCTCGTCGAGGACCGCCTCGTCGACCCCGGCCCGGCGCGCCACCGCGGCCGCCACGAGGCGGGCCGTGCGGACGTGCTCGGGCTGGGCGCTGAAGCGGAGTTCAACGGTGGCCATGCGGTCCCCCTAGGAACGTATGGGCGGGCAAGTCGGAGGACCGGGCGTGTACGGCCCGGCTCTCCACTCCTTCTTCCGAAGCCGGCCGGCCGTCAGTCGGTGGCGTTGACGGCCTCGTCGACCGTGGTGTGAATGGGGAACACCTTGGTCAGACCGGTGATCCGGAAGATCTTCAGAATGCGCTCCTGGTTGCAGACGAGGCGCAGCGAGCCCTCATGCGCGCGGACGCGCTTCAGGCCGCCCACCAGCACACCGAGGCCGGTCGAGTCGAGGAAGTCCACACCCTCCATGTCGACGACCAGGTGGTAGCTGCCGTCGTTCACCAACTCGACCAACTGCTCGCGCAGCTTGGGCGCGGTATAAACATCAATCTCGCCACCGACCTCGACGACCGTACGGTCGCCACTCGGGCCGGACACATTGCGAGTCGACAGGTACAGGTCCACGGATCCTCCAGCACCTTGCTATCGAGCGGTCGCCCCTCGGGTCTCCCCGGCGGAGTCGGGGGACGGAACGCCAGCCGCGATGGCATTCAATCACTTACCAGCAGCCATGCACGACGCCTTGGGAGCATTGTCCGTCACGCCAGTGACACACTCGGTGCCGATGGCCAAGAATCACCGCCCCAGTCGACCTGCCGGGGAGACGGGCAGCCGCCCCTCTCCCGGCATGATCCTCGACCGGCTCTCCTCGGGCGAGAGCCGGGCCGCGCGCATCACTCATACGGAGCACTTGCCCGCCCGAGCGGGTCGCCATGCCGTCTGGCCGCATCGCATCCGGCCGGAAGTGATCGGCGCGATCCAGGAGGCGGGCATCGAGCACCCCTGGGCCCACCAGGCAGAGGCCGCCGAGCACGCCCTCGACGGCGAATCGGTGGTGATCTCCACCGGCACCGCCTCGGGCAAGTCGCTGGCCTATCTCGCACCCGTCCTGTCCACGCTCCTGGACGGCTCCGAAGCCGCGAACGGCCGGGGCACCACCGCCCTGTACCTGGCGCCCACCAAGGCCCTCGCCGCCGACCAGCGCCGCGCCGTGCGCGAGCTGGCCGCCCCGCTCGGCAACCGGATCCGGCCTGCCGTCTACGACGGCGACACGCCGGTCGAGGAGCGGGAGTGGGTCCGCCAGTACGCGAACTACGTGCTGACCAATCCCGACATGCTGCACCGGGGCATACTCCCGTCCCACCCCAGGTGGTCCTCCTTCCTGCGCTCCCTGCGCTTCGTCGTGATCGACGAGTGCCACACCTACCGGGGCGTCTTCGGCTCCCACGTCGCCCAGGTACTGCGCCGGCTACGGCGTGTCTGCGCCCGGTACGGCGCGGATCCCGTCTTCCTCCTCGCCTCGGCCACCTCGGCCGAGCCCGCCCTCGCCGCGGGCCGTCTGACCGGCCTGCCGGTCTCGGAGGTCTCCGACGACGCCTCCCCGCACGGCGAGCTGGTCTTCGCCCTCTGGGAGCCGCCGCTGACCGAGCTCCACGGCGAGCAGGGCGCCCCGGTGCGCCGCACGGCCACCGCCGAGACCGCCGACCTGCTGACCGACCTGACCGTCCAGGGCGTCCGCTCGGTCGCCTTCGTCCGCTCCCGGCGTGGCGCCGAGCTGATCTCGGTCATCGCCCAGGAACGCCTCGCCGAGGTCGACCGCTCCCTCGCCCGCAGGGTCGCCGCCTACCGGGGCGGCTACCTGCCCGAGGAGCGCCGCGCCCTGGAGCGCGCCCTGCACTCGGGCGAGCTGCTCGGCCTGGCCGCCACGACCGCCCTGGAGCTGGGCGTGGACGTCTCCGGCCTGGACGCCGTGGTGATCGCCGGCTACCCGGGCACGCGGGCGTCCCTGTGGCAGCAGGCGGGCCGCGCGGGGCGCTCCGGCGAGGGCGCCCTGGCGATCCTGGTCGCCCGCGACGACCCGCTGGACACCTTCCTGGTCCACCACCCCGAGGCCCTGTTCCAGCAGCCGGTCGAGTCGACGGTCCTGGACCCCGACAACCCGTACGTCCTCGCGCCCCATCTGTGCGCCGCCGCCGCTGAGCTCCCCCTGACCGACGCCGACCTGGCACTCTTCGGCCCGGCCGTCCCCGAGCTGTTGCCCCAGCTGGAGGCCGCCGGCCTCCTGCGCAAGCGCTCCACCGGCTGGTACTGGACCCGCCGTGAGCGGGCGGCCGACCTGACCGACATCCGGGGCGGTGGCGGCAGCCCCGTCCAGATCGTGGAGGCCGCCACCGGCCGTCTCCTCGGCACGGTCGACGAGGCCGCCTCCCACACCGCCGTCCACGACGGCGCCGTGCACCTCCATCAGGGCCGCACCTATCTGGTGAAGACCCTCGACCTGAAGGACTCCGTGGCCCTGGTCGAGGAGGCCAGTCCGTCGTACTCGACCACAGCCCGGGACAACACCTCCATCTCCGTCCTCGAAACCGACATCGAGATCCCCTGGGGAGCAGGCCGCCTCTGCTACGGCTCCGTCGAGGTCACCAACCAGGTCGTCTCCTTCCTGCGCCGCCGTCTGATCACGGGCGAGGTCCTCGGCGAGACCAAGCTCGACCTGCCGCCGCGCACCCTGCGCACCCGGGCCGTGTGGTGGACGGTCACCGAGGACCAGCTGGACGCCGCCCGGATCAACCCGGAGATCCTCGGAGGCGCCCTGCACGCCGCCGAGCACGCCTCGATCGGCATGTTGCCGCTCTTCGCCACCTGCGACCGCTGGGACATCGGCGGGGTCTCGGTCCCGCTCCACCCCGACACCCTGCTGCCGACCGTCTTCGTCTACGACGGCCATCCGGGTGGCGCGGGCTTCGCCGAGCGGGCCTTCCACACCGCCCGCGCGTGGCTGTCGGCCACCCGCGAGGCGATCGGCTCCTGCGAGTGCGAGGCGGGCTGCCCCTCCTGCATCCAGTCGCCCAAGTGCGGCAACGGCAACGACCCGCTCCACAAGCGAGGTGCCGTGCGCCTCCTCACGGAACTGCTGCGGGAAGCCCCGGAAGAGCCTCAGGAGGCCCCGCCCGGGCCCTGACCCTCGGTGTGTACGGCCCCAGGCGTACGGCCGCGGTCACATCCGCGATGTCGCCCCGCAGGGAGCACCGCAGCACGGCCGCACCCTGCGCATCCGCGACCCGGGCCGCCGCCGCGCAGGCGGCCTCCTCGCCCCACAGGGCCCGGTCGGCGGCGGCGAGCGCCGCCAGGTCCGCGGCACCGCCCGCGCGGTGCCGGGCCGCGACCGCCTGCCCCAGCGCGAGCACCGCCCCGAACACCACGCACAGGACGCAGGCCGCGAACGCGGTCCACACCGTCGCCATCCCCCGGTCGCCGGGCACGGCGTCCGTCCCGCCGGTCCGGCCCGCCACGCCCGTCCTGCCGGTACCGGCCCTGCTCACGGAGCCGTCACCCCCACCGTGTCCTCGGCGAGCGCCGCGGCCCCTGCGCGCAGGGTGAGCCCCATCCCGCCGGGCCCCGGAGCCGGCACCTCCACAGTCACCCGCCACAGCTCGCCCGAACGGGTGACGCCGACCCTGGCCCCCTCCGGTGCGGCCGCCCGGGCTACCTTCTCGGCGCCGGCCACCGGCTCCGACCGGGCCACCGCCCGCGCCCCGGCCCGCGCCGCGTCCACGCACTGGATCTGCGCCGCAGCCGCGGCGAGCGCCCAGACCAGGGCCATGGTGAACACCACCAGGGCAGGCAGGGCCATCGCCGCCTCCACGGTCACCGCGCCCCGGTCCTCAGAACGGCGCATCGAGCGCCTTCCCGATCACGGACTCCAACGCGCCGGAGACCCCACCGCTGGTCACGATCTTGTAGAGCACGGTCGCGAAGGCCGCGGCCGCGATCGTCCCCATCGCGTACTCGGACGTGGTCATCCCCGCATCGCCCCGGCCCGCCCAACGGGCCCGCCACCACGCGCTCATCCTCTTCATGCCAACCCCCATGTGCTGTCGTCGTGTTCGTGTTGGTCTTCGTTTGGTGTTGGTCTTCGTCTTCGTCTTCGTGCTCGTGCTCGCGCCAATGCCCGTGCCTGTGCATGTGCGTGCTCGCGCTCGTCTCGTGGGCGTCTGCCGTCAGTGCCGCAGCAGGCCGCTCGCGAGGCCGATCACCACCGGGGCCACCCCGACGGCCAGGAAGGCGGGCAGGAAGCAGAGCCCCACGGGCGCGGTGATCAGCACCTGCGCCCGCTGCGCCCGGGCCACCGACTTCCGCGCGCGCTCCGCCCGCAGGTCGGCCGCGTGCTTCGAGACGGCCTCCGCGGCGGGCGCCCCGGAGGAGCCGGCCCGCTCCAGGCAGCGGGCCAGGCCCTCGGCGCCGGGTATCTCGCCGAACCTCCGCCACACATCGGCCGGTTCGCCGCCCAACCGAAGCTCCGCCGCCGTCCGGGTCAGCCGGTCTCCGACCGGTCCGCCCAGCGACCTGCCCACGGCCTCGGCCGCCTCGCCGGGCCCCGCTCCGGCCGACGCACAGGCCGCCAACAGATCGGCCGCGAGCGGGAGCTGCCGTACGGCCTCCCCGCCGTCACCCCCCGCCGAGGCACGGCGCGCACAGAACGTCCGTGCTCCCCAGCCCGCCACGGCGCCCACCAGGAGACCGGTCGGGCCGCCGATCAGCACCCAGCCGACGACCAGCGCCAGGAGCGGCCACACCCAGGCGCGCAGCCACGGCGGAAGCCGTGTCGAGCATGGTGCTCGTCGCTCGAACTCGGCCTCCAGCAAGGCCGCGACCCGTCTGCGCGTCCGCCTCCGACGCCGCCGGTCGGCCATGGTCCAGGCGGCCCAGACGATCGAGCCGGCCACGGCCACTGCCGTCCCCAGCCTGTGGATGAACTCGCCCGGCCCCATGAGCCCTGTCAGCACCGTGAGTCCCGTCGCTGCGGTCGGTCCGCTCACGCCCGCTCCCCGCCTCTCACGATCCGCGCCGCCCACCACAGGCCGGCGCCTTCCAGAGCGCAGCCGACGGCCAGACACCCGAGCCCCACCGGCGTGTGCAGCAGCACGTGCAGCGGCCTCGCGCCCAGCGCCGTGCCGAGCAGGAGCCCCACCGCCGGGAGCACCGCGAGGACGGTCACCGTCGCCCAGGCCCCGGCCAGTTGCGCCTTGAGCCGCTCCCGCTGGTCCCGGTGCTCCCGGAGCGCGGCCTCCAGCCGGTCGAGCCCCGCGGCCAGCCCGGCACCCCCGTCCACCGCGACCTGCCAGCAGGCCGCCAGGCCGGCGAGACCGTCGGCACCGTCCTGTCCGGCCGCCCGCCGCAGCGCCCCGGCCACGTCCCCGCCGAACCGGGCCGCCGCGAGCACCTCCGCCTCCTCCCCCGGCCCGAGCGCCTCGGTCGCGCCGACCGCGAAGCGCAGCGCCTGCGCGGGCTGCCGGCCGGCTCTCAGCTCCCCCGCGACCGCACCGCACAGGGCCACGACCGCTTCGGACCGCGCCGCCCGCTCCTTGCGGAGCGCCGCCGCGCGCAGCCTGCGCCCCACCAGCGGCACCGCGAGCGCCCCCGCGGCCAACGGCAGCGGCGACTCCCCGAGGAGCGCGACCATCACGGCGACGGGCAGACACAGCCAGGCCCGCCGCGCCCGCACCACGGCCCACCACCGCTCGCCCACAGCCCGGATCGACACGCGCCCAAGCCCGGGAACCCCCGGAGTCTCCAGGGCTCCCAGAGCCCCCGGAGCACCCCCGTCGGCCAGCAGCACCCGCGCCCTGCGCAACCCCCGCTCCCGCTCGACGAGCCTCCAGATCGCCGCCCCCGCGCACAGCGCGGCCGCGCCCTGCACCAGCCCCCACTGCTCCGCGCTCACCACTCGCCCCCGATCAGCGACCTCAGCCGCCCCCAGCCCCGGTCCCGCTCGAACCCGGCCGCTCCCCAGCGCAGCGCGGGCACGGTCACCACAAGCCCCTCCCGGTCCCTTTCGAGGACGTGGAACTCGGCGATCCGCCGTCGCCCCTCCCGGTCCCGTACGAGATGCAGCACCGCCGACAGTCCGGCGCCCAACTGGCTGTGCAGCGCCGCCCGGTCGAGGCCGGCGGCCGTCCCGAGCGCTTCGAGGCGGGCCGGCACGTCGGCCGCCGTGTTGGCGTGGAGAGTTCCCGAGCCGCCCTCATGGCCCGTGTTGAGGGCTGCCAGCAGATCGACGGCCTCCCCGCCCCGGACCTCGCCGACCACCAGTCGGTCGGGCCGCATCCGCAGCGCCTGCCGGACCAGGTCCCGCAGGGTGACCAGACCGGCGCCCTCCTGGTTCGCCGGGCGGGCCTCCAGGCGCACCACATGCGGGTGGTCGGGCCGCAGTTCGGCCGAGTCCTCGGCCAGGACGATCCGCTCCGCCTCGCCGACGAGGCCGAGAAGCGTGGACAGGAGCGTCGTCTTTCCCGAACCCGTGCCGCCGGAGATCAGATAGGAGACCCGGGCCTCGATCAGCGCCCGCAGGATGCGCTCCCCGCCCGGCGGGACCGTGCCCGCCGCGGTCAACTCCCCCACGGAGAAGGCGCGCGGCCGCACCACCCGCAGCGACAGACAGGTCGAGCCGACCGCCACTGGTGGCAGTACGGCGTGCATCCGGGTCCCGTCGGGCAGGCGTGCGTCCACCCAGGGCCGGGCGTCGTCCAGGCGCCTGCCGGCCACCGCCGCGAGCCGCTGCGCCAGTCGGCGTACGGACGGCGCGTCCGCGAAGCGGACCTCGGTGAGTTCGAGACCGGCGCCCCGGTCGACCCAGACCCGGTCGGGCGCGGAGACGAGCACATCGGTGACGGCGGGATCGGCGAGCAGAGGCTCCAGCGGGCCTGTGCCGACCAGCTCGCACCTCAACGCCTCGGCCGCGCCCAGGACTTCCGCGTCTCCGAGCAGCCGCCCCTGGGCCCGCAGCGCCGCCGCGACCCGTGCGGGCGTCGGCTCGGCACCGCTTTCGGCGAGCCGCTGCCGCACGGCCTCCAGCAGCCCCGCACCGCCGCCCGCACCACCGATGGCCGCCGCGGTGCTCATGACGCCTCGTCCGGGGTCAGTGCGCGAGCCCAGAACTCCGCGCAGAAACGACCGAGCGGTCCCCGCGCCTCGCCGCCCGGCGGTGCGCCGCCGTCCAGGGCGGCCAGGAGTCCGGGATCGTGCGGCAGTTCTCCGGCGAGCGGCAGTCGCAGCGCGTCCGCGACCCACTGCTCGTCGAGTCCGGGAGCGTACGGACCGCGCACCACCGCCCGCAGATCGCGCACCACAAGGCCCGCGTGGGTGGCGACCCGCTGCGCCGCCGCGACCGCCCGCAACTCGCCGGGGACGACGAGAAGCCCGAGGTCCAGCTGTGCCAGCGCCTCGGTCACCGCCGCGTCGACCCGGCGGGGCAGGTCCACCACCACGATCCCGCCGCGCCTGCGCGCCGCCGCCAGCACCGAGCGCATCGCCTCGGGCGGTACGAGAACCGAGTCGCCCCGGTCCCAGCTGAGTACGCGGAGCCCGCGCACCGAGGGCAGCGACTCCTCCAGGGCGCCGCCGGCCACCCGTCCCTTGGAGGCGGCGAAGTCGGGCCATCGTCTGCCTTCGGCCCGCTCGCCGCCGAGCAGGACGTCGAGTCCGCCGCCGAGCGGGTCACCGTCCACGAGCAGGGTGCGCCGGCCGGTCCTTGCGGCGGCCAGCGCGAGGGCGCAGGCCAGCGTCGAGGCACCGGCGCCGCCGCGTCCACCGATGACGCCCACGGTCAGCGCCTGCTTCCCGGCGCCCTCTGCCGCGTCGGCGATCCGGTCGACGAGCCAGCTCTCCGCGTCCGGCAGCCGCAGCACGCAGTCGGCGCCGATCTCGACGGCCCGCCGCCACACTTCGGGGTCCTCACGGCCCTCGGCGCCCCGGCCGACGAGGACCACGCCCGGCCTGCGCACGGCCCCGTGGCAGCGCGCCGCCGCGTCGTCGCCGACGAGGACGAGCGGGGCGTCGGCCCAGCCCGCGCGGTGTTCCGGCACCGTGTGGTGCACCTCGGGCTCGGCTCCCGCCGCGGCGCAGAGCCGCAACAGGTCGTCGAGCAGCACCAGGTCCTCGGTCACGATCAACGGTCCGGCCCGGCGCCCTCCGCCGGCCCTCTCCCCGTCCGGCGTTCCGGATGGGCCGACGGACCTCGCGGCCCTGGAACCGCCCAGAGTTCTGAAAGTCGACATTCCCGCCACAGCAGACGCCCCCTGTCCGTGTGATCCCGTCCGCGCCGGTCGCACGGACGAGATCGGTGATTCCTTCCGACCGCGGAGTTCGCGGCGGGAATCACCGTGGCGCCATCCCGGAAATCTTGTGGATCTTGCTCAAAAACTGTGGATAACTCACCGGTTGTGAATATCCCGGTGCCCCATACCGGGGATGCCCGGAGAGCAGCCCCGCAACTACGCTGAGTGACGAAACGAAGGCTTCACGCGGCGGCGGCCACACGGCCGACGGGAGGGGGAGAGTTGAGGATCCGAGAGGCGAAAACGCGTCCGGACATGCGACGACCCCCGCCGGGGGGGAGAGCGGGGGTCGTCTCTCCGGCCGACTCGGGGGGGGAGGAGCCGGACCGGGTTAGCACGGTCGCGAACGATCCGTGACTTCCATGGTGTACCCGAGAGCCTTCTCAGGCAAACCCACACGCCCGAGCGTACGCCGAATGGCGGGCACCTATGCTCGCCTCGTGGAAAACCACTCGTTGCCGCGCACAGCCGCCTTCTTTGACCTGGACAAGACGGTCATTGCGAAGTCGTCGACGCTGACCTTCAGCAAGTCCTTCTACCAAGGCGGACTGATCAACCGCCGCGCCGTCCTACGGACTGCCTACATCCAGTTCGTCTTCCTCGTGGGCGGCGCCGACCACGATCAGATGGAGCGGATGCGCGAATATCTTTCCGCGCTCTGCAAAGGCTGGAACGTCGCACAGGTCAAGGAACTTGTCGCCGAGACCCTGCACGAGCTGATCGATCCGATCATCTACGACGAGGCGGCCTCGCTCATCGAGGAGCACCACGCCGCCGGCCGGGACGTCGTGATCGTCTCGACCTCGGGCGCCGAGGTGGTGGAGCCGATCGGCGAGATGCTGGGCGCCGACCGCGTCGTCGCCACCCGGATGGTCGTCGGCGACGACGGCTGCTTCACCGGTGAGGTGGAGTACTACGCCTATGGACCCACCAAGGCGGAGGCGGTCCGGGAGCTGGCGGAGTCGGAGGGCTACGACCTCTCGCGCTGCTACGCGTACAGCGACTCGGCGACCGACGTACCGATGCTGGAGGCCGTGGGCCACCCCTACGCGGTGAACCCCGACCGGACGCTGCGCCGCGAGGCCACCACCCGGGACTGGCCGATCCTGGCCTTCGAGAAGCCGGTCCGCCTCAAGCAGCGGCTGCCCGCGTTCCGGATGCCGCCGCGCCCCGCGCTCGTGGCGGCGGCCGCCGTCGGCGCGGCCGCCGCGACCGCCGGACTCGTCTGGTACGCCAACCGTCGACGTCAGGCCGCCCTTGCCGATCGCTTTGCCCGGATTTGATACGAAAGTAAATAAGTGCAGCCAGGACTTTCGCATCCCATCCGACAGGAGTAGAAAGGAATCAGGCCCGCGAGACCTAGGACATCCGAGAGGATCACCTGTTGAGCAAGAAGGCCCCACGGACCACGCACAGAAGCTGAGCACCCACGCGACGTCGACCCGTCGATTACGGGCCAGCCGCACCAGGCGACGGGCAAAGTTCCCCGCCTGATGGGCACATATCGAGGACGCTTGGTAACTCGGCAGACGTGCCAGCGGCGGTACCAGGACTGGTACCGCCGCAACCCTGTTCAGGGAGGATTCCCGAGGTCCCACGAGACCATCGAGGGCCCCTGAGAGACCCCGGCACCGAGACCCCTGACGCCGAAGCCCTCTGACGCCGAGACGGCTACGCGGCGCCGCGCTGGAGCGCCTCACACACCGCCGTCGACTCCCGGACACCCAGCTCCACCGCCCGCCCGCAGTGGGCGATCCAGGCGGCCATGCCCTCCGGAGTCCCGGACACATACCCGTCGAACGCCGCGACGTACGCGGCACGCCCCTGCTCGGCGTGGCCGACCTCGGCCGGGCAGATGGCCTTCGGGTCGAGCCCGCTGCCGATCAGCACGATCCGCTCGGCGGCCCGCGCGATCAGCCCGTTGTACGAGGTGAACGGCCGCAGCGCCAGCAGTTCGCCGTGCACCACGGCCGCCGTCACCAGAGCCGGGGCCGAACCACCCGCGATGATCAGTTCCGAGAGCCCGTCGAGCCGGCCCGCGACCTCGGCCGGGTCCGGCAACGGCGCCTCGATCAGCGGCTCGTCGACCGTCTCGCCGGCCTGCCGGGGCCTGCCGACGGAGTCCCCGAAGTCGGCGGTGTCGCCCACCGCGACCAGATGCAGCCGGGCCAGCACCCGCAGCGGCGACTGACGCCAGATGGAGAGCAACTGACCGGACTCGGCGCCCAGCCGCAGGGCCGCGCCGACCGTCCGCGCCTCGGCGTCCCCGCCGAAGTCGGTCCGCCGGCGGACCTCCTCCAGAGCCCAGTCGGCGCCGGAGAGCGCCGCCGAACCCCGCGCGCCGCGCAGGGCCGCCTCGGAGGTGATCTCGTTGCTGCGGCGCCGCATCACGCGGTGCCCGTAGACCCGGTCGACGGCCTTGCGTACGGAGTCCACCGAATCGGCGACCCCCGGCAGGGAACCGAGGGCGGCCAGCGGGTCAGAGGCATGCGTACTCATAAGTAGGGAGGCTACGCGCCCGCGGCCACCGCCCCACGTTGGAGTGGTCTTCTTCACGCACCTTGACCACACGCCGCGATCATGGCACTACGCTAGGTGAACATGAAGATCGCTTTCGTAGGGAAGGGCGGCAGCGGGAAGACCACGCTGTCCTCGCTCTTCATCCGCCACCTCGCCGCCAATGAAGCCCCCGTCGTCGCGGTGGACGCCGACATCAACCAGCATCTCGGGGCCGCGCTGGGTCTCGACGAGACCGAGGCGGCGTCGCTGCCCGCGATGGGCGCGCACCTGCCGCTGATCAAGGAGTACCTGCGGGGCTCCAACCCGCGGATCGCCTCCGCCGACACGATGATCAAGACGACTCCGCCCGGGGAGGGTTCGCGGCTGCTGCGGGTCCGCGAGGACAACCCCGTGTACGAGGCGTGCGCCCGGACCGTGCGACTCGACGACGGCGACATCCGGCTGATGGCGACGGGGCCGTTCACCGAGTCGGATCTGGGGGTGTCCTGCTACCACTCCAAGGTCGGCGCGGTGGAACTGTGCCTGAACCACCTGGTCGACGGGGAGGACGAGTACGTCGTCGTCGACATGACGGCGGGCTCGGACTCCTTCGCCTCCGGGATGTTCACGCGCTTCGACATGACGTTTCTGGTCGCCGAGCCGACCCGTAAGGGCGTCTCCGTCTACCGCCAGTACAAGGAGTACGCACGGGACTTCGGCGTCGCGCTCAAGGTCGTCGGCAACAAGGTGCAGGGGCGGGACGACGTGGACTTCCTGCGCGCCGAGGTGGGCGACGACCTGCTGGTGACGGTCGGCCACTCGGACTGGGTCCGGGGGATGGAGAAGGGCCGCCCGTCCCGCTTCGAACTCCTGGAGGCGGACAACCGGATGGCGCTGCAGGCCCTCCAGAACGCGGCGGACGACTCGTACGCCCACCGCGACTGGGCGCGCTACACGCGCCAGATGGTCCACTTCCACCTGCGCAACGCGGAGAGCTGGGGCAACGCGAAGACCGGGGCCGACCTGGCGGCGCAGGTCGACCCCGACTTCGTACTCGACGAGCGATACGCCGTACCCCAGCCCAGCTGAGGCCGAAGCGCTGCCCATACCCCGGCCCAGCCGAGGCCGAAGCGCTGCCCGTACCCCGGCCCAGCCGAGGCACCGACAGCGCGGCCGGCCGTCGCAGGCGTCAGGGGCGTTCGAGCTGCTTGAGCGCCGGCGAGGACGACGTCAGGGGGCGGGAGGCCAGGAAGGTCTCCCAGCCGCCCTTCGGGGCCTCGCCGACCTTCAGGGTCCGCATCTTCGCGATCACCGCCGGGTCCTGGGCGTCCAGCCAGTCCGCGAGCTGACGGAAGGACACGCACTTCACGTCCTTCTGGACGCAGACCGTGGCGATGGTCTCCTCGACGGCGCGCATGTACGTGCCGCCGTTCCAGGACTCGAAGTGGTTGCCGATGATCACCGGAGCCCGGTTGCCGTGGTACGACCGGTTGAACGCCTGCACGAGGCCGTCACGCATCTGGTCGCCCCAGTACTCGTGCATGGACGGGTCGCCCTGGGTCTTGGCACCCGACTGGTTGACCATGAAGTTGTAGTCCATGGAGAGCGTCTGGAACGCGCGGCCGGGCACCGGGACCAGGTGCATCGACAGGTCCCACAGACCGTGGTCCTTCTCGGGCCAGATCTGGTCGTTGACGCCGCTGGTGTCGTAGCGGAAGCCCAGCTCGGACGCGGCCTTGACGAAGTTCTCGCGGCCCTCCAGGCACGGGGTGCGGGCGCCGACCAGCTCCTTGTCGTAGTCGAAGGGGAGCGGCTGCTCGGCGGTCAGTCCGGCGTTCGTCTTCCAGTTCTTCACGAAGGACTTGGCCTGCCGGATCTCGCTCTTCCAGTCCTCGACGGACCATTTGCCGACACCGGCCTCCGGCCCGCAGAAGTGGCCGTTGAAGTGCGTGCCGACCTCGTTGCCCTCCTGCCAGGCGCCGCGCAGTTCGCGGACCGTGGCGCGGATGCCCTCGGTGTCGTTGAAGCCGATCTCCGAGCTGCCGGCGTTGTGCTGCGGCGGGTCGTAGAGCTCGCGCTTCTCCTCGGGCAGCAGATAGACGCCACTGAGGAAGTACGTCATCGTCGCGTCGTACTTCTTGCCCACCTCACGGAAGTGGGAGAAGAGCTTCTGGCTGTCCTCGCCCGCGCCGTCCCACGAGAAGACCACGAACTGCGGGGGCTGTTCGCCCGGCTTCAGCCTCTTCCAGACCGGCTGGTTCGGCTGGATGCCGGTGAAGGCGGTGGAGCCGTCGCCGATCATGCGCACCGCGTTCTGCGGGGCCGCGGCGGGACGTTCCTTCGCCCCCGGCGCGCCCTGACTCGAAGCCGGCTTGCCCGAGTCCGAGCAACCGGCGAGTCCTGTGATCATCGCGGCGGCGAGAGCGCCGACGGCGAGCGTCCTGGTGCGGGCAGTGGTCCTTCTCCCGGCGGCTGTCATCCGCCCACCTCTCCTCGGGTTCGATGCGAGCGGCGTCAACGTCGCACCACGACCGCCGGAAAGATGAAACGACAAGCTGAACTCTGATGACTAATCACCGGAACCGGTGAATCATTGCCCCGTTTGCCCCGAAAATAGTGCCGCAGTCTTTACTCTGCATTACGGTCCGTTTACTGAGTGTTGATACTCGCGATGAGGATCCGCACTCGGAATCCCGCCGCTGCATGCCGTGACCCACGGCCGCGAGCCCACGTTCGTCCCGCACGAGCCGCGACCGCGCCGCCCCGGAGGAGACGGGAACCAATGACCGTATTCACACCCATCCGCCGTACGCCCACCCACCGACCGCACAGCCCGCCCCCCGGCGGGCGCCACTTCCCTATCGCGGGCGTCGACGTGTCCGCATCGATCTCCGTCTTCCTGATCGCGCTGCCGCTCTCCCTCGGCATCGCGCTCGCCACCGGAGCCCCGCTCCAGGCCGGCCTCGTGGCCGCCGCCGTCGGCGGCATCGTCGCCGGCCGGATCGGCGGGGCGCCACTCCAGGTCAGCGGCCCCGCCGCGGGCCTCACGGTGGTCACCGCCGAGCTGATCCAGCGGTACGGATGGCGCACCACCTGCGCCATCACCGTCCTCGCCGGATTCGCCCAACTCGGCCTCGCCGCCCTGCGAGTGGCCCGCTCCGCCCTCGCGGTCTCCCCCGCGATCGTGCACGGGATGCTCGCCGGCATCGGTGTGACCATCGCGCTCGCCCAGATCCACATCGTCCTCGGCGGGACCCCGCAGAGCTCCGCCGTGGACAACGTCCTCGGGCTGCCCGCCCAGATGGCCCACCTCCATCCGGCCGCACTGTTGATCAGCGCCCTGACGGTCGCCGTCCTGCTGCTCTGGCCCCGGCTGCCCGGGCGCGCCGGCCGGTTCGTACGGAGGATCCCCGGGGCGCTCGTCGCCGTGGCCGCGGCGACCGCCCTCGCGGCGCTCGCCGGGCTCGCCGTCCCCCGCGTCGACCTGCCCTCCTGGAGCAGCCACGCCCTGCCCGGGCTGCCGGAAGGACCGGTCCTCGGCATCGCGGCCGGCGTCCTCACCATCACGCTGGTCACCAGCGTGCAGTCGCTGCTCTCCGCCGTCGCCGTCGACAAGCTGGTGGCCGCCCGCGCCGACCACGGGTTCAGCGTGCCCCGCTCCCGTCTCGACCGGGAACTGGCGGGCCAGGGAGCGGCCAACGTCGTCTCCGGCGCGCTCGGCGGGCTGCCGGTGGCGGGCGTCGCGGTGCGCAGCGTCGCCAATGTCTCCGCGGGCGCCGTGAGCCGGAACTCCACGATGCTGCACGGCCTGTGGATCGTGCTGGCCGCGCTGTTCCTCGTTCCCGCCCTCGACCTGATTCCGCTGGCCGCGCTCGCCGCGCTCGTGATGGTGGTCGGCTTCCAGATGGTGAGCATCACCCACATCCGCAGCGTCACCCGGCACCGCGAGGTCCTCGTGTACGCGGTGACACTGAGCGGTGTCGTGCTCGTCGGCATCCTGGAGGGCGTCGCGCTCGGGATCGCGGTGGCCGTCGCGGTGGCGATGCACCGCCTCGCAAAGACCCGCATCACCCGCGAGGAGCACGTCGGCCGCCACCTGGTGCGCGTCCGCGGACAGTTGACCTTCCTCGCCGTACCCCGGCTGAGCCGGGCCCTGCACCAACTACCCCCGGGAGGCCGAGTGGTCGTCGAACTGGACGGATCCTTCATGGACCACGCCGCGTACGAGACGTTGCACGACTGGCAGACGGGCTATGTGCGGCACGGTGGCACGGTGGAGATCACCGGCCCCTCCGGCGCCCGGATCACCGAACCGACCTCCGAGTCCCACGCCTGCTGCCGTCCCTGGACGCCCTGGCGCAACCATCACTGCGGCCAGCACCCGCCGGCCGACGAGAAGCGCCGCGCGACCGGGCATCAGCTGGCTAGCGGCATCGGGAAGTTCCAGCGCAACACGGCGCCGCTGGTGCGCGACGAGCTGGCGCGCCTCGCGCGCGAGGGCCAGAGCCCTTCCCAGCTCTTCCTCACCTGCGCCGACTCCCGCCTCGTGACCAGCATGATCACTTCCAGCGGCCCGGGCGACCTCTTCACCGTACGGAACGTGGGCAATCTCGTTCCGCTGCCCGGCGTGGAGTACGGGGACGACTCGGTGGCGGCGGCGATCGAGTACGCGGTGGAGATCCTGCGGGTGCAGTCGATCACCGTCTGCGGGCACTCCGGCTGCGGCGCGATGCAGGCCCTGCTCGGCAGCACGCCCGACGATCCGCCGACTCCGTTGCGGCGCTGGCTGCGGCACGGACTGCCCAGTCTGGAGCGGATGGCGAGTCGCAGACACGCCTGGGCGCGGATCTCCGGGAGGCTGCCGGCGGACGCGGTCGAGCAGCTCTGTCTGACCAACGTGGTCCAGCAGTTGGAGCATCTGCGGTCGTACGACTCGGTGGCGCGGCGGCTCGCCGACGGGACGCTCACGCTGCACGGGATGTACTTCCACGTGGGTGAGGCCCAGGCGTATCTGCTGGCCGGACCGGACGAGCAGCACCGCTACGACGACGTCTTCGACCAGGTCCCGCCGACCATGATCGCGGAGCGGGCGGAAGCCCGCGCGTCCTGAACCTTCCCGTCCGTGCGTCCGTGAGACTGTGTGGCCCCTTCTTCCCACCGCTCGGGAGGGAGGGGCCACCGCACGCCCGTCACTCACAGGTCTAAACCAATTCCCTGGAGACTCTTGTCACCCGGGCATCTGACTGATGAGCTATGACACGGGATACATAGGCACATGGGACGCCCTGGGAAAGGGAGATGTCGTGAGCAACGAAAGCCTGGCCAACCTGCTCAAGGAAGAGCGGAGGTTCGCGCCACCGGCCGAGCTGGCCGCGCACGCCAACGTGACGGCGGAGGCGTACGAGCAGGCCGAGGCGGACAGGCTTGGCTTCTGGGCCGAGCAGGCGAAGCGGCTCACCTGGGCCACCGAGCCGACCGAGACCCTCGACTGGTCGAACCCGCCGTTCGCCAAGTGGTTCGCCGACGGCACGCTCAACGTGGCGTACAACTGCGTCGACCGGCACGTCGAGGCCGGGAACGGCGACCGGGTCGCCATCCACTTCGAGGGAGAGCCCGGCGACAGCCGCGCCATCACCTACGCCGAGCTCAAGGACGAGGTCTCCCGGGCCGCCAACGCCCTGACCGAGCTGGGCGTCACCAAGGGCGACCGGGTGGCGATCTACCTCCCGATGATCCCCGAGGCCGTCGTCTCGATGCTGGCCTGCGCCCGCATCGGCGCCGCGCACTCCGTGGTCTTCGGCGGCTTCTCCGCCGACGCCATCGCCACCCGCATCGAGGACGCCGACGCCAAGCTGGTGATCACCGCCGACGGCGGTTACCGCCGCGGCAAGCCCAGCGCCCTCAAGCCCGCCGTGGACGAGGCCCTCGGCCGCGTCGACCGGGTGAGCAAGGTCCTCGTCGTACGCCGCACGGGCCAGGACGTCGCGTGGACCGAGGGCCGGGACGTGTGGTGGCACGACGTCGTCGCCGGCCAGTCCGCCGAGCACGCCCCCGAGGCGTTCGAGGCCGAGCACCCGCTCTTCATCCTGTACACCTCCGGTACGACGGGTAAGCCCAAGGGCATCCTGCACACCTCCGGCGGCTACCTCACCCAGGCGGCCTACACCCACAACGCCGTCTTCGACCTCAAGCCCGAGACCGACGTCTACTGGTGCACCGCCGACATCGGCTGGGTGACGGGCCACTCGTACATCACCTACGGACCGCTGGCCAACGGCGCGACGCAGGTCATGTACGAGGGCACCCCGGACACCCCGCACCAGGGCCGCTTCTGGGAGATCGTCCAGAAGTACGGCGTCACGATCCTCTACACGGCGCCGACCGCGATCCGCACGTTCATGAAGTGGGGCGACGACATCCCCGCGAAGTTCGACCTGTCGTCGCTGCGGGTCCTCGGCTCGGTCGGCGAGCCGATCAACCCCGAGGCGTGGATCTGGTACCGCGAGCACATCGGCGCCGGCCGGACCCCGATCGTGGACACCTGGTGGCAGACCGAGACCGGCGCGATGATGATCTCGCCGCTGCCGGGCGTCACCGAGACCAAGCCGGGCTCGGCCCAGCGCGCGCTCCCGGGCATCTCCGCCACCGTCGTCGACGACGAGGCGAACGAGGTGCCGAACGGGGGCGGCGGCTACCTGGTCCTGACCGAGCCGTGGCCGTCGATGCTGCGCACCATCTGGGGTGACGACCAGCGGTTCCTCGACACGTACTGGTCGCGCTTCGAGGGCAAGTACTTCGCCGGCGACGGCGCGAAGAAGGACGAGGACGGCGACATCTGGCTGCTCGGCCGGGTCGACGACGTCATGCTCGTCTCCGGCCACAACATCTCCACCACCGAGGTCGAGTCCGCCCTCGTCTCGCACCCGGCCGTCGCCGAGGCGGCGGTGGTCGGCGCGGCCGACGAGACGACCGGCCAGGCGATCGTCGCCTTCGTGATCCTGCGGGGTACGGCCAGCGAGGACGAGGGGCTCGTCGCGGAGCTGCGCAACCACGTCGGCACGACGCTCGGCCCGATCGCGAAGCCGAAGCGCGTGCTGCCGGTGGCGGAGCTGCCGAAGACGCGGTCCGGGAAGATCATGCGGCGACTGCTGCGGGACGTGGCGGAGAACCGGGAGCTGGGAGACGTCACCACGCTGACGGACTCGTCCGTCATGGACCTCATCCAGACGAAGCTGCCCGCGGCCTCCAGCGAGGACTGACACTTCACGGCTCGTTCGGGCGCCCACTCCAGGTCATCTGGGGTGGGCGCCTTCGTTCATACCCACCTAAAGTGACGATCACCGGACACATTCCCAGCTTGTTAGGTAAAGTAAAGACCGCGTCAGAGACGCGACAGAAAAGCCTAGGTGCGCCGGGAAGTCTGGTCGGCATGTGCTTCGCCCTGCCCAAACCGACCGGAGGTCGCACACCGTGCCCGCGCCCACCCCCACCCGCCGGACCTTCCTCGGACGCCTGTCACTGCCCGAGCGGCAGTACGTCGCCGACGCCCTGCGCGCCGAGACCGTCGGTGGTGTGCTCCTGCTGGTGGCCGCCGTCGTCGCCCTCGTCTGGGCGAACACGCCCCTCAGCGACAGCTACGCGACCGTACGGGACTTCCACATAGGCCCCGCCGCCCTCGGGCTCGACCTCTCCATCCAGCACTGGGCGGCCGACGGCCTCCTCGCGGTCTTCTTCTTCGTCGCCGGCATCGAGCTCAAGCGCGAGCTCGTCGCGGGCGAACTGCGCGACCCCAAGGCCGCCGCGCTCCCCGTGATCGCCGCGATCTGCGGCATGGCCGTGCCCGCGCTCGTCTACGCCCTGACCAATGCCATCGGCGGCGGCTCGATGGACGGCTGGGCCGTGCCGACCGCGACGGACATCGCCTTCGCCCTCGCGGTCCTCGCCGTCATCGGCACCTCGCTGCCCTCCGCGCTCCGGGCCTTCCTGCTCACGCTCGCCGTCGTCGACGACCTCTTGGCGATCCTGATCATCGCGATCTTCTTCACCAGCGACCTGAACTTCGCCGCGCTCGGCGGCGCCGTCGCCGGCCTCGCCGTCTTCTGGCTGCTCCTGCGCACGGGTGTCCGCGGCTGGTACGTCTACGTCCCGCTCGCCCTGGTGATCTGGGGCCTGATGTACAACAGCGGTGTCCACGCCACGATCGCGGGCGTCGCGATGGGCCTGATGCTGCGCTGCACCAGGCGCGAGGGCGAGGAGCACTCGCCCGGCGAGCACATCGAGCACCTGGTCCGGCCGTTCTCCGCCGGGATCGCCGTCCCCCTCTTCGCGCTGTTCTCGGCCGGTGTCAGCGTCACCGGCGGGGCGATCGGCGCGGTCTTCACCCAGCCGATCACCCTCGGTGTCGTGCTCGGCCTGGTCGTCGGCAAGACGATCGGCATCTTCGGCGGCACCTGGCTGGCCGCCCGCTTCACCAGGGCGGAGCTCAACAAGGACCTGGCCTGGGGTGACGTCTTCGCCGTCGCCTCGCTCGCCGGCATCGGCTTCACCGTCTCGTTGCTCATCGCCGAGCTGGCCTTCGAGGGCGACGCGGCCCTGACCGGCGAGGTCAAGACGGCCGTCCTGATCGGCTCGGGGATCGCGGCCGTGCTCGCGACCGTCCTGCTCAAGCTGCGGGTACGGACGTACCAGGCCCTGCTGGCGGACGAGGAACGCGACGAGGACGAGGACGGCATCCCCGACGTGTACGAGCAGGACAATCCGGAATACCACCTTCGGATGGCCGAGATCTACGAGAAGAAGGCCGCGGAGCACCGCAAGCGCGCCCAACTGGCGGGGGCATCGCGCGATGGCGGCGACAGTCCGGCATGATCTGAGGTCGGACCGTAGAAGAGAAGAGGGAGCAGCGATGAGCGACCCGGTCAACGGAACCGAGCGCAGCCTCGGTCAGCTGGTCGCCTCGGCGACCGCCGAGATGTCCGCGCTGGTGCACGACGAGATCGCCCTGGCCAAGGCGGAGATCCGACAGGACGTCAAGCGCGGCGCCATCGGTGGCGCGGCCGGCGTGGCGGCGGCGACGGTGCTCCTGTTCTCGCTGCCGATGCTGAGCTTCGCGCTCGCCTACGGCATCAACACCTGGACCGGCGGCCACAACGGCGAGGGCGGCTGGAACCTGGCCTGGTGCTTCCTGCTCTCCTTCGCGGCGAACGTGCTGCTGGCGGGGCTGCTCGGGCTGCTCGCGTACGCCAAGTTCAAGAAGGTCAAGCCGCCGGAGAAGTCCATCGCCTCGGCCAAGCAGACCGCCGCGGTGCTCCAGAACGCCAAGCCGCACCCCCGCCCCGTTCGGCCGGCTCTTCCGGCCGCGGTCCAGGACAAGGCCGCCGCTGTGGGACGCTCGTCTGCATGACCGTCCCTGAGAGCAGCAACGGCAGCGGCAGTCCCGTACGGATCGACGGCCCCTGGACCCATCGCGACGTGGCCGCCAATGGCGCGCGCTTCCACATCGCCGAGATGGGCGACGGGCCGCTCGTGCTGCTGCTGCACGGCTTCCCGCAGTTCTGGTGGACCTGGCGCCATCAGCTGCCTGCTCTCGCCGACGCGGGCTTCCGGGCCGTGGCGATGGACCTGCGGGGCGTGGGCGGCAGCGACCGTACGCCCCGGGGTTACGACCCCGCCAACCTGGCCCTCGACATCACCGGCGTCGTCCGCTCCCTCGGCGAGCCGGACGCGGCGCTGGTCGGCCACGACCTGGGCGGCTATCTCGCCTGGACCGCGGCCGTCATGCGGCCGAAGCTGGTCCGCCGGCTCGCGGTCTCCTCGATGCCGCACCCCCGCCGCTGGCGGTCGGCGATGCTCTCCGACTTCTCGCAGTCGCGTGCCGGTTCGTACGTATGGGGCTTCCAGCGCCCGTGGCTGCCGGAGCGTCAGCTCGTCGCGGACGAGGGGGCCCTGGTGGGGAAGCTCATCGAGGACTGGTCGGGTCCCGGGCTGCCGGACGAGGACGCGATCGCGGTGTACCGGCGGGCGATGTGCATCCCGTCGACCGCGCACTGCTCGATCGAGCCGTACCGGTGGATGGTGCGCTCCCTTGCACGGCCGGACGGAATCCAGTTCAACCGGCGTATGAAGCGCCCGGTGCGGGTACCCACCTTGCACCTTCACGGCTCGATGGACCCGGCGATGCGCACGCGCAGCGCGGCGGGCTCCGGCGAGTACGTGGAGGCGCCGTACCGCTGGCGACTCTTCGACGGTCTGGGGCACTTCCCGCACGAGGAGGACCCCGTGGCGTTCTCCACGGAGCTCATCAACTGGCTCAAGGACCCCGAGCCCGACCGCTGATCGGACTCCCGTTCCACGAACGGCCATGTGCCCGAGACATACTCCAATTGGCGGGCCCCCGGGCGGTTACCGACCTTGGGCCACGGGCAGACGTCGGGGTATGGGCTGGACGCACGACTACGGTGACACAGCACGCAACCGCCGCTCGACCGCTGGGTCGAGCTCCCGCGAAAGGGGTGGCCCGCAGGAGCAGGGACGCTCGCATCCCGTGCAGGGGATGGGGATCCCGCGCATCCTGCGCCGCCGGGCCCGCTGGGTCTCGGCCAGGCTCAGGCATACCCGGGACTGACCGCGACCGTCCGTTCGGCTGGAGCGCCTAGAGCGCGCACCCCTGGCTGTCCACCTGCTGGTTGGCCGCGCGGCCCTGGACGATGTCGTCCTGGATCTCGTCGACCGTCAGTGCGTAGCCGGTGTTCGCGTCGTCGAGCGAGCGGGCGAAGATCACGCCGGAGACCTTGCCGTCGGCGGTCAGGAGCGGGCCTCCGGAGTTGCCCTGACGGACCGTCGCGTACAGGGAGTAGACATCCCTGCGGACCTCGCCGCGGTGGTAGATGTCCGGGCCCTTGGCGTTGATGCGGCCCCGGACGCGCGCCGAACGCACGTCGTACGAGCCGTTCTCGGGGAAGCCCGCGACGATCGCGTTGTCGCCGCTGCGGGCGTCCGCTTCGGTGAACTGCAGGGGCTCGGCGTCGAGATCCGGGACGTCCAGGACGGCGATGTCGCGCGCCCAGTCGTAGAGGACGACCTTCGCGTCGTACAGCTTGCCCTCGCCGCCGATCTGGACCGTCGGCTCGTCGACGCCTCCGACGACATGGGCGTTGGTCATCACGCGGCGGTCGGAGAAGACGAATCCGGTGCCTTCGAGGACCTTGCCGCAGCTCGGCGCCGTACCGACGACCTTGACGATGGAGCGCTGGGCGCGGGCCGCGACCGGGCTGCCGGCGAGCGCCGGGTCCGGGGGCCGGACCTCCGTGATGGTCTCGTTGGCGAACGGGCTGAAGACCTGCGGGAAGCCGTTCTGGGCGAGGGTGGAGGTGAAGTTCGTGAACCAGCTGGACACCTGATGGGGAATCACCCGCTCGACTCCGAGGAGCACCTTGGAGTCGCGCACCTCCTTGCCCACCGTCGGCATCGAGGTCTGGCCGATGATGGAGCCGAGCAGCCAGGCGACCAGGAGCATCGCGACGACGTTGACCAGCGCGCCGCCGGTGGCGTCCAGGGCGCGCGCCGGTGACCAGGTGATGTGCCGGCGCAGCTTGTTCCCGAGGTGCGTGGTGAAGGCCTGGCCGACCGAGGCGCAGACGATCACCACGATCACGAAGACGACCGTCGCCGTGGTGGAGACCTCGGACTTGTTCGTCAGCCAGTCCCAGACGACCGGGAGCAGCAGAACGGCGACGAGGCCGCCGCCGAGGAAGCCGATGACCGACAGGATGCCGACCACGAAACCCTGGCGGTAGCCGATGATCGCGAACCACACGGCGGCGAGCAGCAGCAGGATGTCCAGCACGTTCACCGTCAATAGCCTCGCAGATTCGTCCTCGGTCGCCCGGCCCGGAGGTCAGCCTGTCATGAGCGCCAGTCGAGCGGGACCTTCTTGGTCCGGTCCCACGGTCGCTCCCAGCCCGCGTAGTGGAGCAGCCGGTCGATCACTCCGGCGGTAAAACCCCAGACCAGAGCGGATGCGACCAGGAACCCGGGGCCCTCGTGGCCGCTGGGGTGGACGGTCGTCGCGCGGTTGGAGGGGTCCGTGAGATCCGCCACGGGGACGGTGAAGACCCGGGCGGTCTCGGCGGGGTCGACCACACCGACCGGGGTGGGGGTGCGCCACCAGCCGAGGACGGGGGTGACGACGAAGCCGCTGACCGGGATGTAGAGCTGGGGCAGCACGCCGAAGAGCTGGACGCCGGAGGGGTCGAGCCCGGTCTCCTCCTCGGCCTCGCGCAGCGCCGCCCGCAGGAGGCCGCCGTCGGCCAGGGCGCCGTCCTCGGGGTCGAGGGCGCCACCGGGGAAGGAGGGCTGGCCGGCGTGCGAGCGCAGGGAGCCCGAGCGCTCCATGAGCAGCAGCTCGGGGCCGCGCTCGCCCTCGCCGAAGAGAATGAGGACCGCGGACTGACGGCCGGCGCCGCTCGCGGGCGGCAGGAAGCGGCTGAGCTGCTCGGGCTGGACTCCGCGCGCGGCGCGGTCGACGGGGGCGAGCCAGTCCGGCAGGCCGTCCCGGCTGAGCAGGCCGCCGGTCCCGACACCGTGGGTCGTCTCCCCGGTGCGGGCTTCGGTCTCTTCAGTGCGCGTCATAGGCACCCCCGTGGTTCACAACGCGATCGGTGTGTGGGTTCGTTCCCTCATGGATCGGATCCTTGGGTGCCCCGGGCTCCGCTCGGACCGCTCCACCCGCTGGCCTCACTCGGCTCCCGGGGCGACGCCGGGGGCGGGTGCGGCCGGGCGGCCCGGATAGTCCGGGGGCGGATTGAGGCGCTGGCCGGGGAAGCCGCCCTTCTCGTACTTCAGGAGCTTCCGCGCCTTCTCCGGGTCGGTCTCGCCCTCTCCGTACGCCGGGCAGAGCGGGGCGATCGGGCAGGCGCCGCAGGCGGGCTTGCGGGCGTGGCAGATCCGGCGGCCGTGGAAGATCACCCGGTGCGAGAGCATGGTCCACTCGCTCTTCGGGAAGATCTCGGCCACCTCCGCCTCGATCTTGACCGGGTCGTCGCTCTCGGTCCACTTCCAGCGGCGGGCGAGGCGCATGAAGTGGGTGTCGACGGTGATGCCCGGCACGCCGAAGGCGTTGCCGAGGACGACGAAGGCGGTCTTGCGGCCCACTCCGGGCAGTTTCACGAGGTCGTCGAGGCGGCCGGGGACCTCGCCCCCGAAGTCGTCCCGGAGGGCCGTGGCGAGGCCCATGATCGACTTGGTCTTGGCGCGGAAGAAGCCGGTCGGCCGGATCAGCTCCTCGACCTCCTCGGGGACGGCGGCGGCCAGGTCCTCGGGCGTCGGGTACGCCGCGAAGAGCGCGGGGGTGGTCTGGTTGACCCGCAGGTCGGTGGTCTGGGCGGAGAGGACCGTGGCGACGAGCAGCTCGAAGGGGTTCCGGAAGTCCAGCTCGGGGTGGGCGTACGGGAAGACCTCGGCCAGCTCTCGGTTGATCTTCCGGGCCCGACGGACCATGCCGAGCCGGGATTCCGCTTTCGCCGCTCTCGGGGCGGCCTTCGGCGTCTTCGCGGCGGCTTTCGTCGTCTTCGCGGCGGCCTTCTCCGCGGGCTTCGCCGTCTTCGAGGCGGCCTTGGAGGTCGCCTTCACTGGGCGTTTTGTCACTTTCGCCCGTTTCGGCGCACCCTGTTCGCCCACAGCGGAATTACCCTTGGCGGACACTCTTCCAGCCCCCTTGGCCTGCGCTCTCACCGGCGAGTTGGACACTCGGCCAGCCTAAGGGCCACCACCGACATCCGCCCTGGGCACGACCGATCACGACCCAATCGGGGCCCTGACGTACGGAGGAGTGGTTCGGTACGTCAAACTTGTTGTGATTGATCGCACTGTTTTGTGCGTCCGGCATCATGGGATCAAGGTCCCCTGAGCAGGTCGACATAGGAGAGAACTCGTGGACGACGTTCTGCGGCGCGCCCCGCTCTTTGCGGCGCTCGATGACGAGCAGGCCGCGGAGCTGCGCGCCTCGATGAGTGAAGCGACGCTCGCCCGTGGCGACGCGCTCTTCCACGAGGGCGACCCCGGCGACCGCCTGTACGTGGTGACCGAGGGCAAGGTGAAGCTCCACCGCACCTCGCCCGACGGCCGGGAGAACATGCTGGCGGTCCTCGGCCCCGGCGAGCTGATCGGCGAGCTGTCCCTCTTCGACCCGGGCCCGCGCACCGCCACGGCGACCGCGCTGACCGAGGTCAAGCTGCTGGGCCTGGGCCACGGCGACCTCCAGCCCTGGCTGAACGCCCGCCCCGAGGTGGCCACCGCGCTGCTGCGCGCCGTCGCCCGCCGACTGCGCAAGACCAACGACCAGATGTCCGACCTGGTCTTCTCCGACGTGCCCGGCCGTGTCGCCCGCGCGCTCCTCGACCTGTCGCGCCGCTTCGGCGTGCAGTCCGAGGAGGGCATCCACGTCGTCCACGACCTCACCCAGGAGGAGCTGGCCCAGCTGGTCGGCGCCTCCCGCGAGACGGTCAACAAGGCCCTGGCGGACTTCGCCCAGCGCGGCTGGCTGCGCCTGGAGGCCCGCGCCGTGATCCTGCTGGACGTGGAGCGCCTCGCGAAGCGCTCGCGGTAAGCACCCCCGTACGTACGAAGGAAGGCCGCCCGGTCGTGGACCCGGCGGC
>NZ_JBHTTQ010000056.1:0-46640 GCF_042794475.1 Streptomyces sp. NPDC056527 | reverse complement strand
GCACCCGCTTCGGGTGCCGCGCCCTTCGCCGTGTCCTCGACGTCTCTCCGTCGTGTCAGTCCGCGACGGTCGCCGGGACGGGTTCCGCGGTCGGCTCGGCCGAGGTCTCCGCCTTGGCGGCGGCCTTCTTCGCGCGGTTCTTCAGGATCAGCATCGAGGCGAGACCGATCACGACGGCGAGCACCAGGCCGAGCCAGGAGAAGCGCTTGAGCCAGGCCTCGGCGACGATGCCCACCGAGTAGATGACGGCCGTCGTGCCGCCCGCCCAGAGGATGCCGCCGAAGACGTTGGCGATGGCGAACTTCCAGTACGGCATCTTCAGCACGCCCGCGAGCGGTCCGGCGAAGATCCGCAGCAGGGCGACGAAGCGGCCGAAGAAGACCGCCCACATGCCCCACTTCTCGAAGGACCGCTCGGCCAGCCCGATGTTGGCCTCGCTGAAGTGCTTGGGGAACTTCCTCCCCAGCCAGGCGAGCAGCGGCCGCCCGCCCTTGCGGCCGATCGCGTAGCCGATCGAGTCGCCGATGATCGCGCCGGCCGTGGCGCAGGCACCGAGGACGTACGGATTGATGTCGCCGTGCTGCGAGGCCAGCAGGGCCGAGCTCACGAGGACGATCTCGCCGGGCAGCGGGATGCCCAGGCTCTCCAGCCCGATCACCACCCCCACCAGCGCGTAGACGGCGACCGCGGGGATCGTCTCCAGCCACTCCTGGACGTGCAACGCGGATTCCTCCCGTTTCGAGGCGTGCGCCGCGTCGCGCACGCCGGGGCAGCCTACCTGGTCACAGGGGTCGAACCACGACCTCCGCGCGCAGCCTGGGATCGCGGGAGGAGGCTCCCACCCGGACCGTGCGCCGCCCCGTCCCGAGCACCCAGCCGTGGCGTGCGACGTCCCAGGACGAGAGGGTGCGGGCGGCGACGGTCACGGTCACCCGGCGTCGCTCGCCCGGGGCCAGCTCCAGGCGCCGGTATCCCGCCAGGAGCTGCCGCGGCTGGTCGACGCCGAGGGAGGCGAGGTGGGGCGAGGGGCCGAGATAGACCTGGGCCACCTCGATCCCGGCCCGACCGCCGGTGTTCCGCACCGTGAACGTGATCGCGAGCCCGCCGTCGTCGGCCCGCTCGGCCACCAGGCCGTCGTACCCGAACGTGGTGTACGAGAGCCCGTGCCCGAACGGGAACAGCGGCTCCACGTTCTCGGCGTCGTACCAGCGGTGACCGACATGGACGCCCTCGCTGTACTCCTGGATCCCGTCCTGCCCCGGGTAGCGGATCGGGTCGCCCGCCGTGGGGTGCCGGTCCTCCGCGGCGGGGAAGGTCTGGGTGAGCCGTCCGCCGGGGTCGGCGTCGCCGAAGAGGACGGCGGCGGTCGCGGCGGCGCCCGCCTGCCCGGGGTAGTACATCTGCAGCACGGCGGCGCTGCTCTCCAGCCACGGCATGGTGACGGCGGACGAGGTGTTGAGGACGACGGTCGTACGCGGGTTGGCGGCCGTCACGGCGTCGATCAGGGTCTCCTGGTTGCCGGGCAGGGCGAGGCTCGTGCGGTCCTGGCCCTCGGTGGCGTCCTCGTACGCGAAGAACACGACGCTCCGCGCGGCGCGGGCCGCGCTCACGGCCTCCTCGAAGTCCTCCGCCCGCTGGGAGTCGCTGATCGCGCGGAGCCGGAGGAGCTGGCCGGCGGCCCCGCCGCGGGCGGTGACGGTCAGGCGGTGGGTGCCGGCGGTGAGCTCGACGGTGTCGCGGCGGACGGAGAGACCGTCCGGGGCGCGACTCAGCAGTCCTCCCGGGAGCTGCTCGGGGGCGCCGGGGACGACGGGGAAGAGTTCGGTGGAGTCCAGGGTGACGACGGGCCGGGCGCCGCCGTGGTGGAGGTGGAAGGTCCAGCGGTCGGTCTCGGGGACGGTGAGGGTGCCCTCGTACGTCCAGGTGGCCTTGGCGGCGACGGTCCGGTTCTCCAGGTCGGTCGGGGGCTCCGTGGCGGGCAGCGGCCGGCCGAAGAGGTCCAGGCCGAGGGCGTAGGTGACGGTGGCGTCGGCGCCGGCCCGGTCCCGGATCGCGTCGACGGGGCGGGCGGCGGAGTCGGGGACCACGAAGGCACTGCCGCCGCCGCTGACGAAGGGGAGCCGGCCGGTGGGGCCGATGACGGCGAGGGAGCGGGCTGCGGAGCCGGTGAGCGGCAGCATCCGGCCCTTGTTGCGCAGCAGGGTGGCTCCGGCGGTGGCGACGCGCAGGGCGACGGCTGCGCCCGACTCGGCGTCCCGGTCCGGGCGGGTGGCCTCGTCGAGGAGCCCGAACCGTGCCCGTACGGACAGGATGCGGCGCACGGCCCGGTCGACGGTCGCCTCGGTCACCAGGCCGTCCCGCACCGCCTTCTCGAGGGCGTCGCCGTAGCGCGTGCCCCTCGGCATCTCCATGTCGAGGCCGGCGGCGAGGGCGGGGGCGGTGCTGTGCGTGGCGCCCCAGTCGCTCATCACCCAGCCGTCGAAGCGCCAGCGGGTGCGCAGCACATCGGTGAGGAGCACCTGGTTCTCGGAGGAGTGCACGCCGTCGACCTTGTTGTAGGCGGCCATGACGGACCCCACCCCGGCGGCGACGGCGGCCTCGAAGCCGCGCAGCTCGGTCTCGTGGAGGGTCTGCTCGTCGGCTCGTACGTCGAGGGACGTCCGGTCCTTCTCCTGGTTGTTGAGGGCGAAGTGCTTGACCGTGGCGATCAGGCCCTCGTCCTGGATGCCGCGGATCTCCTCGGCGACGAGGTCGGCGGAGAGCAGGGGGTCCTCGGAGAAGGTCTCGAAGTTCCGCCCCGCGTACGGCGTGCGGATCAGATTGACCATCGGGGAGAGCAGCACGTCCTGGCCGAGCGCGCGTCCCTCGCGGCCGATGACCCCGCCGTACGCGCGGGCGAGGTCGGGGTCGAACGCGGCCGCGAGCATGACGGGCGCGGGGAGTGCGGTGGCGGTGCGCTTCACGCGTACTCCCGCCGGTCCGTCGGCGAGCCTCAGCGCGGGCAGGCCCAGTCGCGGCACACCGGGTACGTATCCGGCCTGGCCGAGGCTGTTCGGGTCGGCCGCGCCGTGCAGGAGGGAGACCTTCTCGTCCAAGGTGAGTGCCGCGAGGAGCTCGTCGACCCGGTCGGCCCGGCGGCGCCGCGGATTCGGCCCCGCCGTGTCGGGTCGTACCCGGTTCGCGTGGGCCGGCTTCGCGTGGGCCGGTACGGCCGCGGAGGCCGCGGCGGCGACGGCTCCGCCGAGCAACCACAGGGCGGCCCTGCGCGGCACGCGCCCCTCGGCATGGGCCCGCCCGGGTCCGGAGCGCGCGTGACGCGCGCCCGTTTCGGGGGACGGGTCGGTCTCGGCACCGTCCGACGACAGGTTCGGCTCACGGGAATCGGCCTGTGACAATGCGCTGCTCCTTCGCACGAGGCGGATGCCGCGTATACGCGGTGAGCGCACTATGCGTGACAGGTTGTCATTTTTTCGCCGCATTCCCGCCGACGCGGCCGCCCCCGCACCCGAATTGGCGTGCGGGGGCGGCTCGCGGTGACGTGTCAGGCGTTCGGGCGCAGGGTCCAGACGACCGTCATCTCCCCGGTCACGGCACCGTCCTCGCGCGTGATCGCGATGTGCACCGGGAACTCCGGGCGCGCGCCGGCGTCGAGCTCGGCGACGACGTCGGCGGCCGGGCGGCCGAGGGTGGCGGTGGCCGTGACGACGCCCATCGCGAGCTTCTTGTAGCCGATCTCGGCGGTGACGGCGAGCGGCACCGCGCGGCTCAGCTGGTCACCGAAGGCGGCCAGGACGATCGCGCCGCTGGCGGACTCGGCCAGGGTGAACATGGCTCCGGCGTGCGGGCCGCCGACGTGGTTGTGGTAGTCGGCCTGGTCCGGCAGGCGGACGACGGCTCGCTCGGAAGTGGTCTCCAGGAACTCGAGGTTGAGGGTCCTGGCCATGGGAACCGTGGCGGCGAGCATCTCGCCGACGGACATCTGGTCTGCGCTCATGGAGCGATGTTACCCGCGAGTAGCAGAGATGGCCATCCCCGCCGCCGCGCACCGGCGTGGGGGCGGGCGTAGCAGGGTTCCCGCCACACCTCTATGGTTACTGGCCATGTGGCCAGGACAGCAGCCGCCCGGGGGCGAGCAGAACCCGCAGGACCAGAGTCAGAACCCGTACCAGCAGTCGGGTTACCAGCAGCCGAACCCCTATCAGCAGCCGGGGCACCAACAGCAGCCCGGATACCCTCAGCAGCCGCCGACGCAGCCGGGCTATCCGCAGCAGCCGCCGACGCAGCCGGCCCAGCCCGCGTACCAGCAGCCCAACCCGTACCAGCAGCCGACCGTGCCGCAGTACCAGGTGCCGGGCGTGCCACCGCAGCCGGGCGGTCCCGGTGACGGCAAGAAGAAGCAGACGACGATCATCGCCATCGTCGCCGCGACCGCCGTGGTCGTCGCCGCCGGTGTGACGGGATTCCTGGTCCTCGGCAAGGACGACGAGAAGAAGACCGACGCCGGCGGCGACCCGAAGCCGCCTTCGTCGTCCTCGTCGGCCTCCGGCAAGCCGCAGTCGTCCCCGCCGATCGACAACCCGCGCGACGACGCCCAGCAGCAGCCGACGATCCCGGGCTGGAAGGTCGTCCACAACCCCAAGTACGGCACGCTCTTCGACGTGCCGCCGGAGTGGGAGCTGCTGAAGCCCGGTTCCATCACCTTCTTCGAGGACGAGAAGAAGGGCGACGGCTCGCCGGTCGTCACCATGTCCGCGCCCGCGCGCTTCAAGAGCAATTGGTGCGCGTTCGACACCGACAAGAACGGCACCGAGGAGACCTGGGGCCTGAGCACCGCGGGCACCAAGGGCGGCCAAGGCGCGAAGAACACCGACGAGGCGGCGTTCAACGAGGCCGGCAACTGGGTGTGGGCGGGCTACGCCCAGCACATGCCCAAGGGCACCATCAAGATCACCAAGGCTGTGCCGTACACCACCAAGTCCGGACTCGTCGGCAGCATGTCGACGGCCACCGCCCCGGGGATCAAGAAGCGGAACAAGTGCGAGTCGGACGGCAAGTCCATCGCGTTCTCCTTCAAGAACTCCGCCGGTGACTTCTCGTCGTTCGTGCTCTACGCGGCCGACGGGGTCAAGGACGAGCTGCCGGACGCCACGATCCAGCAGATCCTCTCGACGGTGCGACTGGCCCCGGCCTCGTCCTGACGGACGCCGTACCGGACGAGGTCGTCCGGTATTCGGTTTGGCGGGAGGCGGCGGCGACAGGGATAGTCCCGGGGTGAGAACTCCCGCCGCCTCCCCCCGCACCCCGCTGCTCTCCCGCCGTCCCGAGTGGGCGGGGCGCAACTATCTGCTGCTGACCGCCGCCGCGATGGTCACCAACCTCGGTACCCACGGTGCCCTGATCGCGACGGCGTTCGCCGTGATGGAGTCCGGCGGGGACAGCGGCGACGTCGGCCTGGTGGCCGCGGCCCGCATCGTCCCGCTCGTGCTCTTCCTGCTCATCGGCGGCGCGGTCGCGGACCGGATACCCCGGCACCGGGTGATGGTCGCCGCCAACGCCCTCAACTTCGTCTCCCAGGGCGTCTTCGCCGTCCTCGTCCTGACGGGCGACCCGCAGCTGTGGCAGATGATGCTGCTGACCGCGCTGTGCGGAACGGGCCAGGCGTTCTTCAACCCGGCGGCCGAGGGCATGCTGATGTCCAGCGTCAGCGGCGAGCAGGTCAGTCGCGCCTTCGCCCTGTTCCGGATGGCGATGCACGGCGCCGGCATCGGCGGCGCGGCGCTCGGCGGCGCGTTGATCGCCGCGGTCGGCCCCGGCTGGGTCCTCGCGATCGACGCGGCGGCCTTCGCGTTCGCCGGCGCGCTGCGCGCCTTCCTCGACGTCAGCCACATCGCGAAGCGCGCGGCGGGAGGCGGCCTGCTCGCCGATCTGCGCGAGGGCTGGGACGAGTTCGTCGGACGGCCCTGGCTGTGGTCCATCGTGGCCCAGTTCTCCATCGTCGTGGCGCTCGTCGGCGCGGCCGAGTCCGTCTACGGACCGCTCGTGGCCCGGGACCAGCTCGGCGGCGCCAGGCCCTGGGGAATCGCACTGGCCTTCTTCGGCGTGGGCACGCTCGTCGGCGCCTTCCTGATGATGCGCTGGAAGCCCCGCCGGATGCTCCTCGTGGGCACCCTGGGCGTCTTCCCGATCGCCCTGCCGTCGGCGGCGCTCGCGGTCCCGCTCGACGTGGTGGGTCTCTCGGCCGCGATGTTCGTCAGCGGTGTGGCGATCGAGGTGTTCGGCGTGGCCTGGATGACGACGCTGCACCAGGAGATCCCGGAGGAGAAGCTGTCGCGGGTGTCCGCGTACGACTGGTTCGGCTCGACGGCCATGCTCCCGCTGTCCACGGCGCTCGCGGGCCCTGCGGAGAACCTCTTCGGCCGCAGCGAGGCGCTGTGGGGCTCGGCGACGCTGATCGTGGTGGTGACGGCCCTGGTCCTGCTCGTCCCGGACGTCCGGAACCTGAGGCGCCGTACGAAGGAGGTGGGCGGCTCGACCACCCCCGTGGGCGGCTCGGCCGCCCCCGCGAAGACCGCCGCGCCGACCACGGTCGCGGAGACCCCGACGGCGCACCCGGGCTCCTGACGCCCGCGGGAGTGTTCAGCCGATGCTGAAGGACCCGTCCGGCGGGACCGGGGACGGCACGGCGTCCGTGTCGGTCACGGGGCGGGCGGACCCCGTGAAGCGGGTCAGGGTCGCGCCGTACTCCACGCGTGCGGGGAAGGCGTCCCCGGCCGCGCGCCGGGCCAGACGGGCCGTGTCGATCTCCCGGTCCGAGGCGACCAGGACCGCGTTCCCGAAGCGACGGCCGCGCAGCACCGCCGGTTCGGCGATCAGGGCCAGCTCCGTGAAGACGCTCGCGAAGGTCGCCAGTTGGGAGCGGAGGAAGGCGAACGGCGAACCGTCGGCGAGGTTGGCCGCGTAGACACCGCCCGGCCGCAGCACCCTCCGGGCCTCCCGCGCGTACTCGACGGAGGTCAGATGCGCGGGCACCCGCGAGCCGCCGAAGACATCGGCGACGAGCACGTCCACGGAGGCGTCGTGGGCATCTTCCAGCCAGCTCCGGGCGTCCGCGGCGTGCAGGGTGACCCCCGCGTCGTCGGGCAGCGGGAGGTGTTCCGTCACCAGGTCGAGCAGCCCCCGGTCGGCCTCGACCACGTCCTGGCGGGAGCCGGGTCGGGTCGCGGCCACGTAGCGGGGCAGGGTGAGCGCCCCGCCGCCGAGGTGCAGGACGGCGAGGGGCTCGCCCTCGTCGGCGACGCCGTCGACGACATGGGCGAGCCTGCGGGCGTACTCGAACTCCAGGTGCGTCGGCTCGTCCAGGTCGACGTAGGACTGGGGCGCGCCGTCGACCGTGAGCAGCCAGGCCCGGTCCCGGTCGACGTCGGGCATCAGCTTGGCGGTTCCCCCGTCGACGTCCCGGATGACGGGTATCTGCTCGTTCACGCTCCCATTGTGCCCGCAGGACGGCGACCGCCTCCGCACGGACCGCGGCGGGCGCGGGGGTGGTACGGCCCGCGTTCCGCGGGTGCGGAACGCGGGCCTCCCCGTTCGACCGGGCGCTCAGCCGACGGTCGTGACCGTGCCGGCGCCGACCGTACGGCCGCCCTCACGGATCGCGAAGCCGAGACCCGGCTCCAGCGGGACGTCACGGCCGAGTTCGACGGTCATGGTGACCGTGTCGCCCGGGCGCGCGACCGCCGTCCCGCCGAGGTCGACGTCGCCGACGACGTCCGCGGTCCGGATGTAGAACTGCGGCCGGTAGCCGGTCGAGACGGGGGTGGTGCGACCGCCCTCCTTGCCCGACAGGACGTAGACCTGCGCGGTGAACCGCCGACTCGGTACGACGCTGCCCGGCGCCGCCACCACATGCCCGCGACGGACCGCGTCACGGGCGACACCGCGCAACAGCAGCGCGACGTTGTCGCCGGCCTCGGCCGACTCCATGGGCTTGCCGAAGGTCTCGACCCCGGTGACGACGGTCTCGGTCTCGGCGCCCAGCACCTCCACGCGGTCGCCGACCCGCACCGTCCCGCGCTCGACGGCGCCCGTGACGACGGTGCCGCGGCCGGTGATGGTGAGGACGTTCTCGACGGACATCAGGAACGGCGCGTCCACGTACCGCACGGGCATGGGCACATAGGTGTCCACCGCGTCGAGCAGCGCCTCGATCGCCGCCGTCCAACGCGGGTCGCCCTCCAGGGCCTTGAGTCCGGACACCCGGACGACGGGCACCGAGTCGCCGCCGTAGCCGTGCGCGGTCAGCAGCTCCCGCACCTCCAGCTCGACCAGGTCGGTCAGCTCGTCGTCGCCCGCGTCGGCCTTGTTGAGCGCGACCACGATGTGGTCCACGCCGACCTGACGGGCGAGCAGGACGTGCTCGGCCGTCTGCGGCATGATCCCGTCGAGCGCGGAGACGACGAGGATGGCCCCGTCGAGCTGGGCGGCGCCGGTGACCATGTTCTTGACGTAGTCGGCGTGGCCCGGCATGTCCACGTGGGCGTAGTGGCGGGTGTCGGTCTCGTACTCGACGTGCGCGATGTTGATGGTGATGCCGCGCTGGGCCTCCTCGGGCGCGCGGTCGATGCGGTCGAACGGCACGAAGGTGCCGGTCCCGCGCTCGCTGAGGACCTTGGTGATGGCGGCGGTCAGGGTGGTCTTGCCGTGGTCGACGTGGCCCATGGTGCCGATGTTGAGGTGCGGCTTGGTGCGCACGTATGCCGTCTTGGGCATGGTTCGCTCGTTCCTTGAGCTCGAAGCGTGTGAGGGGACCCCGGGGCCGGACCGACCCTCCCCCTGTGGGGTCCGCCGGACGAGCCGGGGAGGGTCAGCTTCGGGCGCCGTCGAGTGCGACGGCCGCCAGCGCGGCGGCTGCGAACGCAGCGGCGGCGACGGGCGCGACGGCAGCCTTCGGCGCGGCCGCGACTGCGGGACGTGCTTCGAGGAAGGCGTACCGGAACATGTCCACGATCATCCCGGGACCGGCGGTCGCCGTCGAACCATTTTCCGCCGCGCGAGAGTTCAGAGACACCTCAGGCGGTTAGTTCGTCAAGCTGCTGCGGTGAGTTCGACTGGGAAGGCGGTGTGTTCGTCGAACAGTGCGTGGCTCTTGAGGCAGTAGTAGAGCTGTCCGATCATGCGGTTGAAGAGGTTGCGCTGGGCGGATGCGTGCCAGTCGCCGTGGTCGTCACGGCGGCGACGGTAGTGGGCCTTGGCTCCTGGTGAGGCGGTGATGGAGGCGAAGGCCCAGAGGTAGCCGGCATGGTTGAGGCGGTCGTTCTTGACCCATCGGCGGGTGATGCTGGACTTCTTGCCAGAGGCTCTGGTGATGGGCGAGGAGCCGGCGTATGCCTTGAGTCCGCGGGCGTCGGCGAACCGGTTGCGGTCGTCTCCGATCTCGGCGAGCACCCGGGCGCCGAGCTGGATGCCGAGGCCGGGGAAGCTGAGGATGATCTCAGCGTCCGGGTGTTGAGGGAACGTCTCCTCGACCGCCTTGGCGAGTTGGTCGGCGGCGGTGCAGGCGGCCTCTAGCTGGACGAGGAGGGCGAGCATCTGCTTGCCGAGCGCGTCCTCGACGAGCGGCGGCTGATGGGCCCACTCGGCGCGGAAGACTTCGCGGAGGCGGTCGGCTTCGACCTCGATCCCGCGCTGACGGCCGGCGCGTTTGAGGGCGGCCTGGAGCTGGGTGCGGGTCAGCCGGGCTGCCCGGGTTGGTGTGGGAGCGGCCTTGAGGAGTTCCTGGGCCTCGCGCCGGCACAGACCGTTGCGCCAGGGATCGAAGGCGGCCAGGGCGGAGGGGTAGTACTCGCGCAGCAGGGAGCGGAGCTGGTTGGAGATCTGCTGCCGGTTCCAGGTGGCGTCCTGCTGTGCGCGGGCGAGGACAGCGACGGCGCGGGCCAGGTCGGAGTCGTTGGGCAGGGGCCGGTGGGCGTGCATGTCGGTGCGGAGGATGTTCGCCAGGACCAGGGCGTCGCCAGGGTCGGACTTCTTGCGGGAGACGGAGTGACGGTCGCGGTAGTGGGCGGCGGCCAGCGGGTTGATCGCGAAGACCTGGCGCTTGCCGGTCCGCAGGACCGCGACGAGCAGGCCGCGGGCGGTCTCGATTGCGACCGGGATCGGGTTGTCCGCAGTGTCGCCGTACTCGGTGAGCAGGTCGAGCAGGATCTTGTAGCCGGTGGCGTCGTCGGTGATGTGACGTTTGGCCAGGAGCTGGCCGGTGTCGTCGACCAGGGCGACGTCGTGTGTCTTCTCCGCCCAGTCGATGCCGCAGTAGATCAAGGTCCCTCCCGGTAGTGCTGTGCGTGTGTGCTGGTCACGAGCTCGTGCGGAACCACGCAGCGACCTAATCCCAGGACTCGACGCGAGGGTCGGTCCGCCACCTCAGTAGCTGTTCGTGGCACCAGCTCACCCCACGGGCCTCGGTCTCTTGCGGGAGCTCAGACGGCTCGGGAGTATCAAGAGGTCACCGCGCGGCGGGCTCGCACCACCAACACCAACGAGTGATCAAGGGGCTGGTGTTGACGTCCGGAGGCGCCGGGCGCCGCACGATCTGCCGCGAGACCTCGCAGGGGCCCTGATTCGAAAAGACGTCCGTCCGGCGCCCGCGGGCGTCAACATCAGCGACGTGGTGGCGGTCGGGAAGGCACCGAGACCCGCGCGATCTCCGTGGAGGCATCGCGTGCCCCGCTTACGAAAGGCGTCGCCTCGGCACCCGCCCGACCGCCACCACCATGAGCACCAGGACCTCGCGCCACTCTCTGAAGAGGCTTCAACGCCGGGTGCTTGATAGGCGTCACAGGCCTGGTGCTCGAACAGGTCCATGAGCACTCGGCTCTCGGTCCCGCCCTTAAGAAGGGATTAGGTGCTTGAGCGCCTCGCGCACGGAGAGCGGGGCGAGGCGGGCGCGGTTCTCCTCGACGAACGCGCGGACCTCGTCGGGTCCGGTCTTCGCGTACTCGCGCAGGGACCAGCCGATCGCCTTGCGGAGGAAGAAGTCGGTGTCGCCGGCCCGGCGCAGGCAGTAGGAGAACAGCCGCTCGGTGTCGGTCGCGCCCTTGTACGTGAGTTGGTGCAGCAGCGCGGTGCGCGCGACCCACAGGTCGTCGTCCTCGATCCACTCGTCCATCCGCGCGACGAGCGCCGGATCGGCCGCGACGAGGCCGCCGACCACATGGGCGGCGAGGAGGTCGACGGTGTCCCACCAGGAGTCGGTGGTGACGAGCCGAAGGGTGACGGGCAGGAAGCCGGAGGAGCACCGCTTGACGTGACGGCGCAGGTAGTCGACGGCGAAGTAGTGGTACTCCCGCTCGGGCAGCGCGAAGCAGCGCAGCGCGACGGCGGCGCAGTCCGCCTCGTCGGGGCGCGGGGTGCCGTCGAGGACGGTACGGGACAGGGCGCGCCGCTCCGGGGTACGGATGCCGAGGAAGGGGGCGACGCCCTTCATGTACGCGACCATCTCCTGCGCCCGGAAGGGGTCGCCGGCCGCCGGGTAGACCTCGGTGAGACGGGCGAGCACGCTGTCGGCGAGGGCGCTGTCGGGCACGGCGGGCCCAGCGGGCGCGGCGGTCGTCATGCGGCCCAGACTACGGCCCATGACGGACATTACGGCGATCACATGTGTCCGTCGGTTACTCTCCCCGGATGCTCGACCCCGTCACCCGGCCGCCGGGCTCCCTCGCACCGCGCTGCTCCCGGGCTCTGCTGTCGCCCTGGTCGCGGCTGGCCGTGCTCGCCGCGCTCCTCGTCACGGCGGCGACGACCGTGGTCCTGTACGAGCCCCAGCGGCTGCTGTCGGCGGGCTGGCCGCCGCAGATGAGCGGCGTGGGCGCGGTGGTGCTGTTCGCCCTCGCCTACGGGGCGTGCACGGCCGCCTTCGTACCGCGGCCGATCCTGAACCTCGCGGCGGGCGCGCTCTTCGGCACCCAGGCGGGACTTGCGGCGGCGGTGGCCGGGACGGTCCTGGGGGCGGGAATCTCGTTCACCCTGGGGCGAGTTCTCGGGCAGGGCGCGCTGCGGCCACTCCTGCGGGGGCGCTGGCTGAAGGCGGCCGACGGGCAGCTCAGCCGGCACGGGTTCCGCTCGATGCTGGCGATCCGGCTCTTCCCCGGGGTGCCGTTCGCCGCCGCCAACTACTGCGCGGCGGTCTCTCGGATGGGATACGCGCCGTTCCTCCTGGCGACGGCGATCGGCACGATCCCCAACACGGCGGCGTACGTGGTGGCGGGCAGCCAGGCCGCCTCGCCGACCTCGCCCGCCTTCCTGATCTCGATGGGCTTCATCGTCGTCTCCGGCCTCGCCGCGGCGGCGGTCGCCTGGCGCAAACGCCACGGCCTGCGGACGGCGCCGATCCCGGCCGAACCGACCGAGCCGACCGAGCCCCGCCCGCTGGCAGGCGTGGGGGTCTCGCGGGAGGGTTAGGCGCGGACGCGGGTGCCGTGGGCCGCCGATGTGTCGGCCGGGAGCCGGGGCGGGGCAACGCCTGGCCCTATGGGCACGCCGGGGCGGGGCAACGCCTGGGTCCATGGGGACGCCGGGGCGCCATACCCCGACGCGCCTGACCTACCGGCGGACGGCGCGGCGTAGCCGCCGGCCCCGACCGGACGCCTGCCCCAGGACTCAGGCGCGCTTCGCCCGGCCCCGTGGCGCCGGCGGCCTTCGCGGCCCGCGGGCGGCGGCCCGCCCGCGCACCCGCCCCGAGGCCCCTCAGAGCGCTTCGACGATCATGGCGTTCGCCAGGCCGCCCGCCTCGCACATCGCCTGCAGGCCGTACCGGGCGCCGCGGGCCCGCAGGGCGTGGACGAGAGTGGTCGTCAGCCGGGTGCCGCTCGCGCCGAGGGGGTGGCCCAGGGCGATGGCGCCACCGTGGACGTTGACCTTGGCCGGGTCGGCGCCGGTCTCCTGCTGCCAGGCGAGCACCACGCTCGCGAACGCCTCGTTGATCTCGAAGAGATCGATGTCGTCCAGGCCGAGTCCCGCCCTGCGCAGCACCTTCTCCGTCGCGGGGATCACGCCGGTCAGCATCAGCAGCGGGTCGGACCCGGTCACCGCGAAGCTGTGCAGCCGCGCCAGCGGGCGGAGCCCGAGTCGCTCCGCGGTGTCCGCCGCCATGACGAGCACGGCGGAGGCGCCGTCGTTGGTCGGGCTGCTGTTGCCCGCGGTCACCGACCAGTCGATCTGAGGGAACCGCTCGGCGAAGACCGGGTCCTGGAAGGCGGGCCGGAGCCCGGCCAGGATCTGCGGAGTGGTCGTCGGCCGCACCGACTCGTCGCGGCGGACGTCCCCGTACGGGACCACCTCGGCGTCGAAGAGCCCGGCCTCCCAGCTCCGGGCGGCCTTGCCGTGCGAGGCGGCGGCGAACTCGTCCATCGCCTCGCGCCCTGTCGACCACTTCGCCGCGATCAGCTCCGCGCTGATGCCCTGCGGGACCAGCCCCTCGGGGTACCGCGCGGCGACCCCGGGCCCGAAGGGGTCCGCGCCGGGCGGCACGTTCGACCACATCGGGACGCGGCTCATGGACTCGACCCCACAGGCGACGGCGATGTCGTACGCCCCGGAGAGGACGCCCTGGGCCGCGAAGTGCACGGCCTGCTGGGAGGAGCCGCACTGTCGGTCGACGGTCGTGGCGGGCACGGAATCGGGGAAGCCCGCGCCCAGCCAGGCGTACCGGGTGGTGTTCATGGCCTGCTCGCCGACCTGGTCGACCGTTCCGCCGATGACGTCGTCGACGAGGGCGGGGTCGATACCGCTGCGTTCGATCAGCGCGCCGAGGGCGTGGGAGAGCAGGGCGACGGGGTGGGCCTCGGCCAGGGCGCCGTTGGTCTTCCCCCTGCCCATGGGCGTACGGACTGCTTCGACGATGACGGCGTCGCGCATGATGACGGCTCCTCGATCACCTAGTGGGTTGGAAAACTGGATCCAACACTTGGCAGTAACATAGCCCAGTCAGTTTGATTCTCAAACCCTATCCACGCCCCTGCCTTAGGCTGGCCCCATGAAGGCCGCCCCCCGCCCCTGCTCGATCGCCGACGCCCTGACCCTCGTCGGTGAGAAGTACTCGCTGCTCGTGCTGCGCGAGATCTCGCTCGGCGTGCGCCGCTTCGACCGGATCGCGCGGAACACCGGTGCTCCGCGCGACATCCTCACGGCCCGCCTGAAGCGGCTGGTGGAGGCCGGGATCCTGGAGAAGGTGCCGTACAGCGAACGTCCGCAGCGCTTCGAGTACCGGGCCACACCGGCCGGCCAGGAGCTGCAGCCGGTGCTCCTCACGCTCATGGCCTGGGGCGACCGCCACCTGAACCCGAAGGACCGGCCGGTGGTCCTGGAGCACAGCTGCGGCGAGGTGCTCAGCCCCCGGGTCGTGTGCGCCTGTTGCGGCGACGAGGCGGACGCCGCGAGTCTGACCCACCACGTGCGGACCCCGGGCTGGACGACGACCGGTCCCATGGAGACCTGAGATCGGGGCCTTCATCCAGGGACGGTACGCTGCGCAACGACCGGCGGTCGATCTCCGATCCGACCGCCCTTTCTGACCGCACGAGCACATTCGGGACGGCCCTAGCCCCATGAGTTGGTTCGAATCATTCATCCTCGGACTCGTCCAGGGGCTGACGGAGTTCCTTCCCATCTCCTCCAGCGCGCACCTCCGCCTCACCGCCGCCTTCGCCGGCTGGGAGGACCCCGGCGCGGCCTTCACCGCGATCACCCAGATCGGCACGGAGACGGCCGTCCTGATCTACTTCCGCAAGGACATCGCGCGGATCGTCTCGGCCTGGTTCCGCTCGCTGCGGGACAAGTCGATGCGCAGCGACCACGACGCCCAGATGGGCTGGCTGGTGATCGTGGGCTCGATCCCGATCGGCGTGCTCGGCGTGACGCTCAAGGACCAGATCGAGGGCCCGTTCCGTGATCTGCGGCTGATCGCCACGACCCTCATCGTCATGGGCATCGTCCTCGGCATCGCGGACCGGCTCGCCGCCCGCGACGAGGTCGGCGGGAAGCACCGCGTCGTCCGCGAGCGCAAGACGCTCAAGGACCTCGGCGTGAGGGACGGCCTGATCTTCGGCGTCTGCCAGGCGATGGCCCTGATCCCCGGCGTCTCCCGCTCCGGCGCGACGATCTCCGGTGGTCTGCTCATGGGCTACACCCGCGAGGCCGCGGCCCGGTACTCGTTCCTGCTGGCCATCCCGGCGGTGCTCGCCTCCGGCGCCTACGAGCTGAAGGACGCGGGCGAGGGCCATGTGTCCTGGGGTCCGACGATCTTCGCCACGATCATCGCGTTCGCCGTCGGATACGCGGTGATCGCCTGGTTCATGAAGTTCATCACGACCAAGAGCTTCATGCCGTTCGTGATCTACCGGATCCTGCTCGGCATCGTCCTGTTCATCCTCGTCGGCACGGACGTCCTCAGCCCCCACGCGGGCGAGTCCGGCCACTGACGTCAGGCCTCGCACGGGCCGGAGCCCGTCCGCGAGCGTCGGTGGTCGAGCGACCACCGGCGCGCGGACGGGCTCATGTCCGTTCGGGTGGGGACCGGGTTCCGCGCCGATCGGGACGGGTCGCCGGACTCGGGGGGTTCTCCGGCGACTCTTCTCTGGTGCGCCCCTGCCGAAGGGACGCGACGATCCTCCCGCCGGGAGGGGAGACCGGCGAGCGTGTGCGCGCCGCATGTCGACGCGTTCCGTTCACACCCCGTGCGAACCGACCGCGAGAACCGGACCGGGCGCGTGGCAACCCCGTGAACCGGGCCGGTGTCGGGCCGCCGCGTGAACCGGACCTCTCGGCCCTGCGCGCATCGGCGGCATGAAGCCGCCGTCTCCACCGTCCGGTGTGATCCGCCGGGCGCGATCCGGGGGCTCGTCGCACCCTGGAACCATGGCCTGGCAAGCACCCATCGTCATCCACCGCCCCTCCCCCGACGGCGGGCGACGCGTCACGGTCCGCGGGCAGATCGTGGGCCTCGCGCACAACGACACGGACCTCGTCGAGTTCCTGCGTCGAGCCGGACTCGAGGACGCCGACATGATCCTCGACGACCCGCATCTGGTGGAGTGGCGCGGCGGCCGTCCCCACCGGTGGGAGGCCGCCTAGCAGGTGCCGCGCACGGGGCTCGTCACGCCTGGGAGTCGTACGGGACCCGGGCGATCTCCCGGATCCCGCCCAGCGTCCCCCACTCGTTGCGGCCGAGCCGGGTCAGCGGGCGCATGCGCGTGACCTCGGGGTGTCCGTCCACCATCACGGACTCGTCCACGGCCGCGTGCACCACGCGCCCGAAGACGACGGTCGAGTCCCCGATCCGCAGGGTGCTGTGCAGCTCGCACTCCAGCGCCACCGGAGCATGTGCCACCCGCGGCGGCTTCACCCGCAGGCTCGGCTCGCGTTCCACGCCGCAGGCGTCGAACTCGCTCACCCCGCGCGGAAAGTCCGTCGCCGTGGCGTTGATCTGCTCGAAGAGCGGCTCGGGCGCGAAGTTCACGACGAAGGCGCCGGTGTCCTCGATGTTGCGCAGCGAGTCCTTGCGCCCCACCGAGGTGAACTGGACCACCGGCGGAGTCACCGACGAGATCGTGAAGAAGGAGTGCGGGGCCAGATTGTCGGTCCCGTCGGCCGATGTCGTGGAGATCCAGGCGATCGGCCGGGGCACGACGGTGGCGGTGAGCAGCCGGTAGAAGGTGTTCCGGTCGCTCAGGGCGGGATCGATGTCGATGCGCATGACGCAAAGTATGACCGGTATCCGACCAGGCCCTCGCCGCACGGCTCTTGGCCCCGTGCCTCCCCCTGCCCGACACTGTGCCGATGACACAGCGCGTGGATCTCGCGACCGTGATGGACCGGCTGGCCATCGACGACCTCGTCACCGGGTACGCGGTGGCCGTGGACGACTCCGACTGGACGGGCTACCGGGCGCTGTTCACGCGCGACGGCAGAGCCGACTACCGCGACTCCGGCGGTGTCGAGGGCCCGGCGGCCGAGGTCGCCGACTGGCTCGAGGAGACGATGCGGCTCTTCCCGATGCGCCAGCACCTGATCGTGAACCGCCGGGTGACCATCCAGGACCTCGGCGGCTACCCGGGCGACACGGCCGAGGTCAGGGCCGACTACGTGAACCCGATGCGCTTCGAGTCGGGCGAGGACTTCGTCTGCGGCGGCCGGTACACGTTCTCCCTGCTCCGGACGGACGCCGGATGGCGCCTCAGCTCGGTCGTCGTTCGGGAGAAGTGGCGCCGCGCCTAGGCGCGGGGCAGGAGTACGCGGCGCACACTGGAGGCGACACCTGGAGGCGCTGCGTGGGAATTGCGTTCGGCCGGCGCGGCACCGGCGCGGAGCACGGGTCCGGTGCCGGTGGCCGGCGCCCGCACCGGGCCCGTGCGGCAGCCGAGGACGGGGCGGGCACGGGAGGCGGAACCCCGGAGGACGGGCCGTCCGAGGGCGCGCCGTCCCGGACCCTGCGGACGCCTCACCGCGCCGCCCGCGCCGCGCTCGCGGTCGTGGCGGGCGCCCTGCCCGCGCTCGCCTTCCCGGCGCCCGGCCTCTGGTGGTTCGCCTACATCGCCCTCGTCCCGTGGCTGCTGCTGCTCCGTTCCGCGCCCACCGCGCGCCGCGCGGCCCTGGAGGGCTGGCTGGGCGGCATCGGCTTCATGGCGGCCATGCACCACTGGCTGATGCCGAGCCTGCACGTCTTCCTTCTCGTACTGGCCGCGCTGCTCGGGTTGTTGTGGGTGCCCTGGGGTTGGCTGGTGCGGGCGATGCTCGGGGACGGACCGTCCGGTACGCGTGCCGCCGCCGCGCTCCTGGTCGTCCCTTCCGGCTGGCTGATGATCGAACTGGTCCGCTCCTGGGAGGCTTTGGGCGGGCCGTGGGGTCTGTTGGGCGCGAGTCAGTGGCAGGTCGCACCGGCGCTGCGGCTGGCCTCCGTCGGCGGCGTATGGCTCGTCTCCCTGCTGGTGGTGGCGGTCAACACGGCCGTGGCGCTCCTTGTGGTGTCGGCGGCCGCCGTTCGGATGACGGCCCTGGTGGGACTCGTGGTGTGCGCGCTCACCGTCGGCGTGGTCTGGTGGGGTGTCGGGCCACCTCGGGAGCAGGGGACGGCGCGGATCGCCGTCGTACAGCCGGGGGTGTACGACGGATCCGGTGGCGCCGAACGGCGGTTCGCGCGGGGCGAGGAGTTGACGCGTGAACTGGTCGGCCAGGACCTGGATCTGGTGGTCTGGGGCGAGAGCAGCGTAGGCGCCGATCTGGCCACCCGACCCGACCTCGCCGCCCGGCTGACGGCGCTCTCCCGCGCGGTGGACGCGCCGATCCTGGTCAATGTGGACGCCCGCCGATCCGACCGGCCCGGCATCTTCAAGAGCGCCGTGCTGATCGGTGAGCAGGGCCCCACCGGCGACCGCTACGACAAGATGCGGCTGGTGCCGTTCGGCGAGTACATCCCGCTGCGCCCGGTCCTGGGCTGGGTGACATCGGTCGGCAAGGCGGCGGGTGAGGACCGGCGGCGCGGCACCGAGCCCGTGGTGATGAGCCTGCCGGCCGACGGAGCCGACCCGGCGCTGCGGATCGGCCCGCTGGTCTGCTTCGAGTCGGCCTTCCCCGACATGTCACGCCGTCTGACCCGCGACGGCGCGGACGTGCTGATCGCCCAGTCGGCGACCTCGACCTTCCAGCACAGCTGGGCGCCCGCCCAGCATGCCTCGCTCGCGGCGCTGCGCGCGGCGGAGTCGGGCCGTCCGATGGTGCATGCGACGCTGACCGGCGTCAGCGCCGTGTACGGTCCCGACGGCCGCCGGATCGGTACGACGCTGGGCACCGATCGCAGCGCGGCGGCCGTCTACGAAGTGCCCCTCTCGCGGACGACCACCGGCTACGCGCGCTTCGGCGACTGGCCGCTGTACGGCGCCCTGACCGTGCTGGCGGCGCTGTGCGCCGCCGAGGGCATGGGCGCGCTCAGGAGGCCTGAGTCAGGGCCTCGCGCACGACGCGCTCGCACAGCTCGTGGGTCGCCAGAGCGTCCCTCGCACTGAGCTGCTCACCTGCCCGTACGGCGTCGAGGAAGGCGAGGACGGCCTGCTCGATGCCGCGCTGACGGGCCACCGGCACCCAGTCCCCGCGGCGCCGGACGGTCGGCTGGCCCTTGTGGTCGACGACGTCCGCGAGGTTGAGGACCTGGCGCTTGGTGTCCTGGCCGGAGACCTCCAGGATCTCCTCGGTGGAGCCGTTCATCCGGTTCATCATGCCGATGGCGGTGAATCCGTCGCCGGAGAGCTGGAGCACGACGTGGTGCATGAGTCCGTCGCGGATCCGGGCCCGTACGTCCGTGTGCTCCACCTCTCCGGGCAGCAGGAAGCGCAGGGTGTCGACGACGTGGATGAAGTCGTCGAGGACGAGGGTGCGCGGGTCCTCGGGCAGGCCGATCCGGTTCTTCTGCATGAGGATGAGCTCGCGCGGGTGGTCCAGGCACTGCGCGTAGCCGGGCGCCAGGCGTCGGTTGAAGCCGACGGTCAGGCTCACCGCGCGCTCCTCGGCCAGCTCCACGAGCCGCTCGGATTCGGCGTACTCGTACGCCAGCGGCTTGTCGACATAGGTCGCCACCCCTGCCTGGAGGAGTCGGGTGACGATCTCGGCGTGTGCGGAGGTCGGCGCATGCACGAACGCGGCGTCGAGGCCGGCGGAGAGCAGCGAGTCGAGATCGCTGTGGCGCCGCACGGCCGGCACGTGATGGATCTCGGCGACCCGATCCAGGGTGGCTCGCGTCCGCGTCTGCAGATGGAGTTCGACCCCGGGGAGGGCGGCGAGGACCGGGAGATATGCCTTCTGTGCGATGTCGCCGAGTCCGATGCAGCCGACCTTCACGGGGTCTCCCTAGCGCTGGGTGATCTGTCGTTCGCGCTGGTCAGCTTACTCGTGCGCGGTCGGCGGCCAACGGCGGCCGCCAGTCGGCGATGCCGTCGAAACCGCGCAGGACGAGGCCGGGTCCGAAGCGGGAGACGGCGGCGATGAGCCCGTTGCGCAGGGCGACGGCGGGCGGTGCGGAGAGAAGCGCGAGCCGGCCCGTCCGGGCGGCCTTGCGGACGATCGCCGTGGTGCGCGGCAACCGGTCGGCGGTGTACGCGGCCAGTGCCCGGCTCGGCCGAACTCCCGGGCCGGCGTGGTGGGCGAGGACGATCGCGTCCTCGATGGCCTGGTTGCCGCCCTGGCCGAGGGTGGGCTCCATCGCGTGGGCCGCGTCGCCGAGGAGGGCGACGCGACCGCGGTGGAAGGCGGGCAGGGGTGTGGGCATGTGGTGGACATCGTGGCGCAGGACGCCGTCCGGGTCGACGGCGGCGAGGATCTCGGGCACCGGGTGGTGCCAGTCTCCGAAGAGGCGCAGGAGTTCGGCCTTCTCGTCGTCGTGGGCGCGGGCGCCTTCGGGGGCGGCGGCCATCGCGTAGGCGTAGATGCGGCCGTCCTTGAGGGGCTGGGTTCCCCAGAGGCGGCCCGGGCCCCAGGTCTCGTGCGGAGGGAAGGGGCTCTGGGGGGCGGGTACGACGACGCGCCAGGTGGTGAAGCCGGAGTACTCGGGACCCGCGTGGTCGGGGAAGAGGGCGCGGCGGAGCGTGGAGTGGATGCCGTCGGCGCCGATGACCAGTTCGGCCTCGATGTCTCCGTCGGGGGTGCGGACGACGGCGGGCCTGTCGTCGTCACCCGGATCGGCGAGGAGTGCGGCCACCCCGGTCCGTACGACTCCCTCGGGGAGTGCCGAGAGGAGGAGATCGACGAGGGTGGCGCGGTGGAGCAGGACGAGGGGGCCGCCGAAGCGGTCGGCGGCTGCCTTGGCGCTGGTGCGGGCGAGCCAGCGGCCGTCGGGGGTGCGCATTCCGCCGTCGCCCTGCCAGGCGGACAGTTCGCGTACGCGGTCGCCGAGCCCGATGACGTCCAGGGCGCGCTGGGAGTTGGGGGCGAGGCCGATGCCGGCCCCGACGGGGGTGAGGGCGGCGGCGCGTTCGAGGACGGTGACGTTCCAGCCGCTCTGCTGGAGGGCGACGGCGGCGGTGAGTCCGCCGATGCCTGCCCCGACGACGACGGCACGGTGCTGTTCCATGACTGCTCCCTCGGAAACTACAGCTGTAGTGACTTCTCGAACGTACTACAGGTGTAGTCAGGCCGGTAGTAGGTTGTGCCCATGACCGCACGCACCCCCCGGCCCGACGCCTCCCCCTCTCCGGACTCGCCCGCCACGGGCTCTCCCGCCGCGTCGGGCTCCCGCGCCGAGCGGATCGGGGACGCCGCCCTCGACCTGCTCGTCGAACGCGGGATGCGGGGGCTCACCCACCGGGCGGTCGACGAGCGGGCGGGGCTGCCGCAGGGCTCGACGTCCAACCACGCCCGCACCCGCCAGGCCCTGCTGGAGACGGCGGTCCGCCGTCAGGTCGAGCTGGAGGCCCGGGTCCTCACCCCGCGCGAGATGCCGGGTCCGGACGCCCGGGCCGGAGAGCTGGTGGACGCCCTCTCGCTCGCCCTGCACCGGTATCTCACCGACCACCGCGCGCTGCTCGTCTCCCGCTACGAACTCGCCCTGGAGGCCACTCGCCGCCCCGAGCTGCGCACCTTCTTCGACGCGGCGGGGTCGGCGTTCCACGGACCGCTGATCGCGATGATGGCGGACGCCGGCTCCCGCTCCCCCGAGCGGCATGCACTGTCCCTGATCGCCTGGTGCGAGGGGCTGATGTTCTCCTGCGCGGCGGGTTCGTTCCACTCCGCCGTGCCGAGCCGGGCCGAACTGCGCGTCGGGTTCGACGAGTTGTTGCGCGGAATGCTGGGCGGGTGACCGCGCCGGGTCCCCTGGCGCCCTCCCCGGTCATCGGCGACGATGCCGGGCATGACCTCTGTGGACCACACCGCACGCACCGAACCGTCGACCACCGCGGGCGAGCGCGAGATGCTCGAAGGCTGGCTGGACTACCACCGCCACACGCTCGCCGTGAAATGCGAGGGGCTGACCGAGCCCCAGCTGCGCACGGCCTCCGCCCCGCCGTCCGATCTCAGTCTGCTCGGCCTGGTCCGCCACATGTCCGAGGTGGAACGCGGCTGGTTCCGGCGGGTACTGGCCGACGAGCGGCCGGGCCGGATCTACGGCACCGACGAGGACCGCGACCGCGCCTTCCACCTCACCGCGGCGGACACCTGGGACGAGGCGTACGCGACCTGGCAGGGCGAGATCGCACGGGCCCGCGAGCTCGCCGCGGCGCACCACCTCGACGACCCGGCCAAGGGCGAGCACCGCAGCGGCGAGACGTTCAACCTGCGCTGGATCTACACCCACATGATCGAGGAGTACGCGCGTCACAACGGCCACGCGGATCTGCTGCGCGAGCGGATCGACGGGGCCACGGGCGACTAGCGGAGCCGGCGGAGCACGGCCTGCCCGGACGGCGGCGGTGCGGCGGAAGGGCGTCGCACGACGGCGCGCGTCACCCCGTTCGCGGTGATCACTCGTGCGGGGCATTCCCCGTCGGTAGGGGCGCGAAGATCATCGACCGACCAGCAGAGTTGCGCGGGTGCATGCAACGAGAACCTCAGCGATGATCCTGGCCGGAATGGCCGTCGCCGCCCTCTCCGGCTGCGTCTCGGTCGAGACAGGGCCTCCCGTCCCCGAACCGCCCCAGGAGGTCAGTCGACCGTCCGAGCACGTGGACGTGGCCCCGCAGATCGTCGAGGGACCGGCCCGCGAGGCTCTCGAAGCGGCACTGCCCCCTCCCCCGCCGCCCTCGCCCCGCGCGGCCTCGGAGCACCACAGGGGGAACGGGAAGGGGAACGGGGGCGGGTCCGGGGCTTCGACGGGCAGGCAGCGACCTCCGTCCGTACCGCACCAGCACGGCCGCCCACCGGCGGCGAAGGCCCCCGACGCGCCCGAGCCGCCCCGCTCCCGGGCGGACGTCTGCGAGCTGGGCGAGCGGTACGGCGGCTGGCACCCCGGAAGCGACCAGGCCAGGATCTGCCGCGGTACGTACAGGAAGTGAGACCGGCACCGGGCTAGCGCGCGCGGAGCCGTACCTCCAGACGCTCGATCGCGGCGCGGACCCCGTTGCCGTATCCGTCGTCGTCCAGCGCGTCCGACGCCGCGCGGGCCCGGTCCAGATGGACCCGCGCCGCGTCGGGCCGCTGGAGCTTCAGATAGTCGGCGGCCAGGTTGAGATGCAGCGAGGGGTACAGCGCCCGCAGCGCGACCGCGGAGTCGTGCTCGGCCAGCCGCTCCTCGCCGAGCTCCTCGGCCGCCAGGAGGGCCCGCAGGTCCCAGGCCAGCTCGACGTCCGGGTCGTCCTGCGCGTCGGCCATGTAGTGCGCGAGCGTGCAGCGGTGCAGCGGGTCGCCGTCGGGACCGATCTGCGCCCACAGGTCCCCGAAACGGTTGCGCGCCTCCTCCCGGTCCCCGCCGTGGAGCAGCATCGTCGCCTGACCGATCCTGGTCATGACGCCGTCGTCCGACATCTGCTGCTGCTCGGTCACTGGGGCCTCCACGCGATCTCCGTCCGGGAGATCCGACGCTAGCCGCAGCGACCCCCGATCCGGATCAGGCTCGGGCGCCGGCCGGGGCCTGTCAGCCGGGCGGGCTCAGACACCCGCCCGGACAGCGGCCCGGTGGCGTCAGCCCAGGTCGGGGATGCGCCAGTCGATCGCCTCGTGGCCCTGGGCCGCGATCGCCTCGTCGATATGGGTGAAGGGGCGGGAGCCGAAGAACTTCTTCGCCGACAGCGGCGAGGGGTGCGCGCCCTTCACCACCACATGGCGCTCCTCGTCGATCAGGGGGAGCTTCTTCTGCGCGTAGTTCCCCCACAGCACGAAGACGGCCGGGTCCGGCCGCGAGGCCACGGCGGAGATCACCGCGTCCGTGAACTTCTCCCAGCCCTGGCCCTTGTGCGAGTTGGCCTCGCCGGCGCGGACGGTGAGCACCGCGTTGAGCAGGAGGACACCCTGCTCGGCCCACGGCATCAGATAGCCGTTGTCCGGCACCGGGTGGCCGAGCTCCTCCTTCATCTCCTTGTAGATGTTGCGGAGGGAGGGCGGGGTCTTGACTCCGGGCCGGACGGAGAAGCAGAGACCGTGTCCCTGCCCTTCTCCGTGGTACGGGTCCTGGCCGAGGACCAGGACCTTCACCTTGTCGTACGGGGTGGCGGCGAGGGCCGCGAAGACCTCGTCGCGCGGCGGGTAGACCGGCCCCTTGGCCCGCTCCTCCTCGACGAACTCGGTGAGCTGCTTGAAGTACGGCTTCTGCAGCTCGTCGCCGAGGACGCCGCGCCAGGACTCGGGCAGCATGTCGGTGTCGGTCACGTCAACAACCTCCGGTAGGCCATGTCTTCTTACGTGCTGAAGAACCTACCGGTGGCCACTGACAACGCCGCTACCAGCTGGTCCGGCGGCTGAGTTCCCACATCTGCATGACGGTCTGCGGGTCGAGCGCGCGCTCGCCGCCCGCGATGTCCTCACCTGCCGCGATGTACAGCTTGCCCTGCCACAGCGGCAGGAGCCGGACGTCGTCCACCATGATCTCCTGCGCCTCCTTGAACTCCTCGGCGGCGGCCCCGCGGTCGCTCTCGCGCCGCGACTTCGGCAGGATCTCGTCGGTGATGCGCGGGCTCACGTACGGCGTTCCCAGCGCGTTCTGCTTGCCGACGAACGGCGCGATGAAGTTGTCCGCGTCCGGGAAGTCGGGGAACCAGCCTCGGCCGAAGACCGGGTACTCGCCCTTCTGGTAGGCCGCCGCGAACTCCTTCCACGGCTTGCTGCGCAGGGTCACCTTGAAGAGCCCGGACGAGTCCAGCTGCCGCTTCAGCTCGGCGAACTCGAGCGCGGTGCCGGAGCCGTACCGGTCCGTGGTGTACCAGAAGGTCAGCTCGACCGGCTTGGTGATCCCGGCGCCGCGCAGGATCGACTTGGCCTTCGTGACGCTGGGCTCGCCGAAGGCGTCGAAGAACTCCGTGGTGTGCCCGGCGATGCCCTTGGGGACCATGGAGTACAGCGGCTCGGCCGTGCCCTTGTAGGCCTTGTCGACCAGTTCCTCGCGGTCGACGAGCTGGGCGATCGCCTTGCGGACCGGCTCCTTGGCGACCGAGGCGTCCCGCGCGTTGAAGACGAGGTAGCGGATGTCGGCGCCGGTCGACTCCACGAGCTGGAGCTTCTCGTTCTCCGGGGTGTCCTCCTGGAGGTCGACGACCTCCTCGGCCGTGAGGCCCCGGTAGGTGGCGTCGATCTCCTCCTCGCGCAGCGCGTTGACCATGGCCTCGGACTCCTTGAAGTACCGGATGGTCACGCCGCCGTTCTTGCGGTCCGCGAACCCCTTGTAGGTGGGGTTCTTGGTCAGCTCGGCCTTGTCGCCCTCGACGTAGTCGTCGAGGACGTAGGGACCGGAGCCGGTGAGCTTCCCGTCCTCACGGAGCTTGTCGGCGGGGTAGTCGGCGGGGTCCACCAGGGACATGGCCGGGGTCGCGAGGACGAAGGGGAAGGTCGCGTCGGGCTTGTTCAGCTTGAAGACGACCGTACGGTCGTCGACGGTCTCGATCTTGTCGAGCGAGCCGAGCATCCCGTTGGGGCCACCGTCGGCGTTGATCGTGCGGATGCGCTCGATGGAGTACTGGACCGCCTTGGCGTCCAGTTTGTGCCCGTTCGAGAACGTCAGGCCGTCGAGGAGCTTGCACTCGAAGATCCGGCTGGCGGTGTCGGAGAATTTGCAGTCGGCGGCATCGGACTGCGGTGTCGTGCTGCCGGTCGGAAAACTCACCAGCGTCTGGAAGACATTTCGGTACAGCTCCCAGGAATTGTCCCAAGCGGCTGCCGGATCAAGCGTGGTGGGAGAACTCGTCGTGCCGACGACGATTCTCTGCTCCCCGGTGGATTCACCGTCCGAAAACAGGCTGCATCCGGAAACCAGGGATATGGACGCAAGGGCTGCAGCGGCCTGCAGACTGGTCCGGTTGAACACGTGCACGCTCCTCGTTCAGCCATGGGTCGGCCGACCATACCGCAGCGCCCCGTCAGGTCAATGTTCGACCCTGACGGGGCACTTGAGGCATTCAACGATTAACCGGGGCCAAACCGGTCAGGAATTCAGGAAAGTGTCCGGATATCGGTCACTCGACGCCGGAGTTGAGGAAAAGACCCCCGTCGACCACCAGCGTCTGGCCGGTGATCCAGTCCGACTGGTCGGAGGTGAGGAAGGCGGCCGCGCCGCCGATGTCCTCCGGGACGCCGAGCCGGCCGAGCGGGTACGCTGCCGCCGCCTCGGCCTCACGACCCTCGTAGAGGGCCTGGGCGAATTTGGTCTTGACGACGGCAGGGGCGATCGCGTTGACGCGGACCACCGGCGCGAACTCGTGCGCCAGCTGGAGGGTCAGATTGACCATGGCCGCCTTGCTCATCCCGTACGCGCCGATGAACGGCGAGGCGGAGATGCCGGCGATCGAGGCGATGTTCACGATCGCACCGCCATGATCCTTCTGCCAGGCGCGCCAGGTCAGCTGGGCGAATCCCAGGGCCGAGATCACATTCGTCTCGTAGACCTTGCGGGCGACGTTCAGGTCGAGCTCGGCGATCGGCCCGAAGACCGGGTTCGTCCCGGCGTTGTTCACCAGGAAGTCGACCCGGCCGAACGCCTCCATCGTCGCCTCGACCGCAGCGGCCTGGTGGGCCTCGTCGTGGGCCTTGCCGGGCACCGCGATGACCCGGTCGGCCCCGAGGCGCTCGACGGCCTCCTTGAGGGCCTCCTCGCCCCGTCCGGTGATGCACACCCGGTCGCCGCGGGCGACCAGCGCCTCGGCGATGCCGTAGCCGATGCCCCGGCTGGCTCCGGTGACCAGAGCGACCTTGCCGGAGAGCTCGGGCAGTTCCTTCGTACTCATGTTCGTCTCCTTCTTCCCGCTCGAAGCGTCAGTTGAGCGGGCCGCCGGCCACGTACAGGACCTGGCCGGAGACGAAGCCGGCGTCGTCGCCCGTGAAGAAGGCGATGGCGTTGGCGATGTCCTCGGGCTTGCCGACGCGCTGCACCGGGATCATGGAGGCGGCCGCGGCCTGGAACTCCTCGAAGCCCATGCCGACGCGCTCGGCGGTCTGCGCGGTCATCTCGGTGACGATGAAGCCCGGGGCGACGGCGTTGGCGGTGATGTTGAACTTGCCGAGCTCCTTGGCGAGGGTCTTGGTGAAGCCCTGCAGACCGGCCTTGACGGCCGAGTAGTTCGCCTGGCCGCGGTTGCCGAGCGCGGAGGACGAGGAGAGCGAGACGATCCGGCCGAAGCCCGCGTCCACCATGTGCTTCTGGCAGGCCTTGGCCATCAGGAACGCGCCCTTGAGGTGCACGTTCATGACCATGTCCCAGTCGGACTCGCTCATCTTGAAGAGCAGGTTGTCGCGGAGCACGCCGGCGTTGTTGACGAGGATCGTCGGGGCGCCGAGCTCGGCGGCGACGCGCGCGACGGCGGCCTCCACCTGAGCGCTGTCGGAGACGTCGCAGCCGACGGCGATGGCGGTGCCACCGGCGGCCGTGATCTTCTCGACGGTGTCCTTGCAGGCCGCCTCGTCGAGGTCGAGTACGGCGACGGCGCGGCCCTCCGCGGCCAGCCGTACCGCGGTCGCGGCGCCAATGCCCCGCGCCGCGCCGGTGACGACGGCTACGCGCTGCTCGGTGGTCGACATGCTGATTCTCCTCGCCCTTGGATCATCCATGGATGCGGCCCGCACGGTGCGTCCCGCACATGAGCGACCGCTTAGTACCTTCCGCAGACGAGACGCTAGAAGCCCTGGCACCCGGTGTCAACGGCCCACCGGGTGCACAGCGTCACTCCGCGCCACACGGACGGCGCTCAGCGGACCAGCAGATCGAGCAGCCTTTCGACCTCGGCCTCCGGGTCGGCCGTCAGACCGGTGTGCACCGGGCCCGGCTGGACGACCGTGGAGCGGGGCGCGATCAGCCAGCGGAAGCGCCGTCCTGCGTCGTCACGCGCCGCCTGGCCGGCGTCCTCGCCGCCGAGGCAGACCCCCTCGACCGCGTGCAGCGCGGCCCGTACGCCGGTCACGTCCGCACCCGGGTCGAGCACCCTGAGCTTGGCCTCGTCGAGATGCGTCCGGGCGGCGACGTACGACTTGGCCCGGCAGTAGACCACCACGCCCGCATTGAAGAACTCGCCGCGCTCCACGCGTGGCACGACGCGCAGCAGCGCGTACTCGAAGACATCGCGGTCGGTCACGTGGTGCGGTCCTTCTGGGCGGAGTGCGGCCGGGGGGCGAGACGTTCGGCGAGCCAGCCGGGCGGCTGCGCCGGCCCGCGCTCGACCCGCGGACCGAGAGTGATCCGCTCGTGGATGGTCGCGGCGCGCGGCAGCAGGGCCTCCACGTACGCGGCGCGCACCGCGTCGGTGCTTTCGAAGCCCGGCTCGTCCACCAGCCACTCGTCGGGGACGTCGGCGGCGACCGCCTCGAGCAGCTCCCGGGTGACCAGGGGCGCCAGCTCGGCCGCCGCGGCGGCGACGTCCGGCGAGAAGGGCGCCAGGGCGTGGTCGGAGGCGTCGTACGGCTTCGCGGCGGAGGCCTGGGCGCCCCGCCAGTTGTGGTGCCAGATCATCGTGGCGCCGTGGTCGATGAGCCACAGGTCGCCGTGCCAGACCAGCATGTTCGGGTTGCGCCAGGACCGGTCGACGTTGTTGATCACCGCGTCGAACCAGACGACCTTCCCCGCCTCCTTCGGGTCCACCTCGTACGCCAGCGGGTCGAAGCCCAGCGAGCCGGGAAGGTAGTCCATCCCGAGGTTGAGCCCGCCACTCGCCTTCAGCAGCTCCTGGACCTCCTGGTCGGGCTCGGAGAGCCCGATGACGGGGTCGAGGTCGATGGCGACGAGCTCGGGCACGCGCAGCCCGAGCCGACGGGCGAGCTGCCCGCAGATCACCTCGGCGACGAGTGTCTTGCGCCCCTGCCCGGCGCCGGTGAACTTCATGACGTACGTACCGAGATCGTCGGCCTCGACGATCCCGGGGAGCGAGCCGCCCTCACGCAGAGGGGTGACATAGCGAGTCGCTGTCACTTCTGTAAGCATTTCGCCAGGCTATACGGCCTGTCCGGCGCGGATCATGTCCGCACACTTCTCGCCGATCATCATCGTGGTGATGCACGGATTGACCGCCGGCAGGAACGGCATGACCGAGGCGTCCGCCACCCGCAGCCCCTGCACCCCCTTGACCCGCAGCTGCGGGTCGAGGGGCGAGGAGAAGTCACGCTCGGCACCCATCCGTACGGTGCCCGCCGGGTGGTAGACCGTGTTGTGCGTCTGGCGGATGTAGGAGAACAGCTCCTCGTCGGTGGTGGCGTCCGGTCCGGGCGCCAGCTCCGCACCCTTCCAGTCGGCGAGCGGCGCCTGCGCCGCGATCTCCCGTGCCAGCCGCAGTCCGTGGATCATCACCCGGATGTCGTGCTCGTGCGTGAAGTAGCGCGGGTCGACCTTCGGCTTGTCCCGGAAGTCACGGCTGCGCAGCCGGACCGTGCCCTCCGAACGGGCACGGGTGACGTTCGGCGTGAGGCAGAAGGCGTTGTCGGTGGTCGGATAGCCGCGGCGGTAGGTGTTCATGTCGAACGGGACCGAACCGTAGTGGAACATCAGATCCGGCCGGTCGAGACCCGGTTCGGTGTCCGCGAAGATCCCGATCTCCCACCACTGCGTGGACGAGGTGACCATGGGCTGCTTCGCCTCCCACATGATCACCCCCTCGGGATGGTCCTGGAGGTGTGAGCCGACGCCGGGCGAGTCCACGCGTACGTCCACGCCGTTGTCCCGCAGATGGGCGGCGGGTCCGATGCCCGACAGCATCAGCAGCTTCGGCGAGTCGATCGCCCCGCAGGAGACGATCACCTCGCGCCGGGCCCGTACGGAGTCGATGTGCACGGCGTCCGGCCGCAGGTACTCCACGCCCGAGCAGCGCGCGCCGTCGAACAGCAGCCGCCTCGCCTGCACCCCGGTGCGTACCTCCAGCTGGGGCCGCTTGCCCATCACGGGATGCAGATACGACACCGAGGCGGACGAACGGGTCCCGTCCTCCCGGCAGTTGATCTGGAACCAGTTCGCTCCGCGCACCACCGTGCGGCCGGAGTTGAACGGCACCGTCGGGATGTCGCTCGCCGCACAGGCCGCCAACAGCGCCCTGCCGCACGGGTCCCGGGGCGGCACCGAGCGGATCGTCACGGGTCCGGAGCGGCCGTGGTGGTCGCCGGGGCCGTCGTTGGTCTCCAGCCGCTGGTACAGCGGGAAGCAGTCGGCCGCGCTCCAGCCCGAGCACCCCGTCGCACCCCACTCGTCGAGGTCCTCGGCCGGCGCCCAGAAGGCGATGCACGAGTTGTGCGACGAGCAGCCGCCGAGCACCTTGGCACGGGCGTGGCGCATGAAACTGTTGCCGTTCTCCTGCGGCTCCACCGGGTAGTCCCAGTCGTAACCGGATTCCAACAGCGCCATCCACCGGTCCAGCCGCAGGATGTTCTCGTCGCCCTCGTCGGAGGGGCCCGCCTCCAGCAGGCAGACGCTGACCCCGGGGTCCTCCGACAGGCGGGCCGCGACGACGGCCCCGGCGGTGCCGCCGCCGACCACGACGTAGTCGAACTCGGGCGCAGAGGGCTGTGCGGGCATGGTCTCTCCAGTACGAGATGTCCCCGTGGGGGGAGGGAGCACGGATCAGGGGACGTCTGCGCGGTGCTCGGCCAGCACGCCCGTACGGTGCCGCTGTACGAACCAGTAGTAGGCGAAGCCGCCGAGCGCCACGATGCCGACGAACAGGAACGCACCCCAGCGCAGGTACCAGTGCTGAGCCCCGGTCGCGTTGTAGACCTCGGCGCGGGGCCAGGCCAGGTTCAGGGACATGGCCGCGCCCCACAGCACCGCCAGGATGTTGATCGGCAGTCCGAAGCGACCGAGCGAGAAGGCTCCCTCACGGGGCTGCCACTTCCCGCGCAGCCGCTGGATCAGCATCGGGGTGGTGACCATCAGGTAGGCCACGTAGATCATGATGATCGCGATGCTGGTGATCACCGAGAAGATCTGCGGCTGGTTGATGTTGACGACCAGGATGACGACACCCACCACGCCGATCACGACGGCGGGAACCACCGGGGTCCGGAAGCGCGGGCTCACCCTGGCGAGGGCCGATCCGGCGGGCAGGTTGTTGTCCCGTGCCATCGCGAACATCAGCCGGATGCCCGCGGCCTGGACGGCCAGCACGCACACCGTGATCGCCACGACCACGCACCACAGGAAGATCTCACCGATCGTCGACCCCAGCGTCTCCAGCACCACGTACTGCAGGCCGCCCGTGGCCAACTCCTCCGACTGCAGGTCGGGCACCGCCATCAGCGCGAACAGCAGGATGAGACCACCGATGATGAAGGACGCGACGAGGGCCCGCAGGATCGCGCGCGGCGCGTTTCTGCTCGGGTTGTGAGACTCCTCGCCGAGCGAGGAGGCCGTGTCGAAGCCGTACATCACGTACGCCGAGGCGAGTGAGGCCGTCAGGAACGCCCCGAAGTAGCCGAGGGGCTCCCCGCTGCCCAGGCCCCATGTGTCGGTGAGCACCGTGCCGGGTCCACGGGTGATGTGCGCGGCGAGGAAGATGATCAGGGCCACGGCGGCGATCAGCTCGATGAAGACACCCGCGGAGTTGATCCGCGCCATCAGCTGTACGCCGAAGGCGTTGACCAGCGTGGAGAAGAGGATCAGCACCGTGCCGAGCAGGACCGCGTTGGCCGCGGCGTCGTTCTCGCCGCTGCCGTCGCCGACGATCTGGAACCAGGGGTCGATCTGCGGCAGCGTGATCTGGTACGCGAGAGCCACGGCCGACAGGGTCACCATGGTGGCCGTCATCATCATCCAGCCGCCGAGCCACCCCACGTGCGGGCCGCCCATCTTCTTCGCCCAGTTGTAGACCGAGCCCGCGACCGGATAGCGCGCCGCCAGCTCGCAGAAGCACAGTGCCACCATCAGCTGGCCCACGAACACCATCGGCCACGACCACCAGTACGCCGGGCCGCCGAAGGCGATTCCGAAGTAGAACAGCTGGAAGGTGCCGGTCAGGATCGAGATGTAGCTGATCCCCGCGGCGAACGTGTGGAAGTTGCCCAGCGTGCGCTTCAGTTCGGGCCGGTAGCCGAGTTCGGCCAGCGAGTCGTCGTCGTGAGGGGCGCCGGCGCCGGGCCGATCCTGGCCCGTCGGCTGTGCGGTCACTCGAACCACCTCTGCGGCTTGGGGGCGAGGTTCCGCCAGATGTGTTTGGTCTCCTGGTACTCGGCGAGTCCCGCCGGCCCCAGTTCACGGCCGAAGCCGGACTGCTTCATGCCGCCCCACTCCGCCTGCGGCACGTACGGATGAAAGTCGTTGATCCACACGGTGCCCGCGCGGAGCCGGGACGCGACCCGGTGCGCGCGGCCGGTGTCCTGCGACCAGACCGCACCCGCGAGGCCGTACATGGTGTCGTTCGCGACCGCGACGGCCTCGGCCTCGCTGTCGAACCGCTCGACCGTGAGCACCGGGCCGAACGACTCGTCACGGACCACCGACATCCCGGGCGTGCAGTCGTCCAGCACGGTCGGCGGATAGTAGTAGCCGTCGGCGAGTTCCGGGTCCGTCGGCCGCGCCCCGCCGCAGCGCAGCACCGCGCCCTCGGCCAGGCCCGCGGCCACGTACGCCTCCACCTTGTCGCGGTGTGCTGCCGAGATCAGCGGCCCCGTCCGCGCGTTCTCGTCGAACGGGCCGCCCATCGGGATGGCGCGCGCACGGGCCACGATCTCGTCGACGAAGGCGTCGTGCAGCGAGTCCTCCACGAGGAGCCGGGCACCGGCCGAGCAGACCTGCCCGGAGTGCAGGAAGACGGCCGTCAGTGCGTAGTCGACAGCCGCCTCGAAGTCCGCGTCCGCGAAGACGATGTTCGGGTTCTTGCCGCCGAGCTCCAGGGCGATCTTCTTCACCGTCGGCGCTGCCGCCGCCATGATCCGGCGGCCGGTGGCCAGACCACCGGTGAACGACACCAGATCCACCCGGGGATCCTCGGTGAGCGGCGCGCCGGCCTCGGCGCCCGTCCCCAGGATCAGGTTCCCGACCCCTGGTGGCAGCCCCGCCTCGGTCAGCAGCCGCATCAGCAGGATCGCGGTGTGCGGGGTCAGTTCGCTCGGCTTCAGTACGAACGTGTTGCCCGCCCCGAGGGCCGGGGCGACCTTCCACGCGGTCTGCAGCAGCGGATAGTTCCATGGGGTGATGAGTGCGCACACGCCGACGGGTTCGTGCACCACCCGGCTGTCCGCCTCCGGGTTGCCGGTGGCGACGATCCGGTCGACCCCGCCCGACGCGGTGAGGTTGCCGAAGTAGCGGAAGCAGGCCGCGATGTCGTCCATGTCGTACTCGGACTCGACGAGCCGCTTGCCGGTGTCCAGGGACTCGGCACGGGCGAAGGCCGCCTTGTCACGTTCCAGCAGATCGGCGACGCGCACCAGCAGCCGTCCGCGCTCGGCGGCGGGCGTGGCGGGCCACGGCCCGCTGTCGAACGCCTCGCGGGCGGCGGCGACGGCCGCTGCCGCGTCCGGGGGGCCGCCCTCGTCCACGGTGGCGACCAGGCTGCCGTCCGCCGGACAGCGGATCTCCCGCGTACGACCGTCGGCGGCGGCTGCCCACTTGCCTCCGATAAACAGCTCCGGCATCGCGCACCTCCGGGTCGATGGGCCGGGCACTGTCCGTGTGCTCCACCCCATGACACTAGGCAGCCTCGGCCGACCCCGCAGAACGAAGAATCGGGCGGCCGAGGATCGCAACGGCTCCGTCCGGGCCTGGGCCCCGTGCCCCGGCCTCGTCGCGATCGCCCTTCCGGGCGATCGAGGATCGCCACCGGACCATGCGCGCGGAGGTGCTCGGCGATCGACCGACCGCACGGGGCAGCACTGCTCCGAAAGGCTCATCCGTGCAGATCGGAGCCGAACGGCCGGCGGCTCAGGTACCGGACGACGCCTGCGCCTCGGCCTCCGCACGGTACAGCCTGCGCAGCCGCACGACACCCAGGTCGTGCTGGTACAGGTTCTCCTGCTGGTCCGCGTCGGCGGGCATGGCCTCCAGCATCACGCGGTCCTGTTCCAGGACCTCCCAGTGGCGCTTCTCGATCAGCGTCTTGTACAGGAAGCGCCAGGACGCCCGCTGCCAGTCCTCGACGCGGCGGTACCGCCAGAAGAAGACACCGGAGCGCTGCTCGTCGACCGGGCAGACCATGCCCACGATCCCGAACGGTCCGCCCGGGCCGGCCGACGGCGGGTACGGGATGGACAGGTCGACCCAGTCGACACCGGTACGGCACAGCTCGACCCAGTCGAAGTTGACGCCCCGCTGGTCGGTCTTCTCGAAGAAGTAGCCGCGCTCGGTCTCCCGGATGCGGAACTTGGCGGTCGTGTCGCCGGCGAACATGGTGTGCGACTCGTGGTGGAGGAAGGCACCGTGCATGGGGTCGAGCAGGTTCTCCACGGCGTACCGCCACGGCACGTTCCACTCGGCGTAGCAGAGGAACGCGTCCACCGCGGGGTCCGTCAGCGGCTCGGGGAGCGTCAGCTCGGCCGGCTCGGGGTGCTCCTCGTCGCCGAACCAGGCGAGGATCGCGCCGCCGACCTCGCGCACGGGCAGCGAGGTGACCAGCTTCTTGCCCTCCAGGTTGCAGCCGGGAAGGCCGGGGACCGAGGTGACGGTGCCGTCGGTGCCGACCTCGACGCCGTGGTACCAGCAGGCCACCCGGTCGCCGAGGTGCTTGCCCAGCGACAGGGGCGCTCCGCGGTGCGGGCAGCGGTCGGCGAGCATGGAGAGCGTTCCGTCCGGGCGGCGGAACAGCAGCCACTGCTCGCCGAGCGCGGTCACCTTGCGCATCGCGCCGGCGGCGACGAAGCGCGAGGGGACGACGGGATGCCACTGGTTGCGCAGACCGGTGGCGTAGATGCGGTCCGCGGCGGCGGTGGACGACAGCGTCATGTCAGGCTCCCAGTCGGTTCATCTCGGCGCGGAAGGACTCCTCGGTCCACGGCGTGCCGTCGGCGGTCTGCACCTTGCGGGCGTTGAGCCCGCGCACCACGTCGGCGAGCTCGTGGCCCTCCTGGGTGAAGACCTCTTCGAGGGTGGCGGCGAGCTTGTACTCGTACGGCGTGGGCTCGTGCGTACGGGACTGGTGGACGTCCAGGTACGGCCAGGTGTCGGTCACGTTCTCTCCTGAGAAGGCGGGGGAAGGGGTCACAGATCGAGGACGAGCCGGCCGGAGGCGCACCGCGAGACGCAGATCATCATGGTGGCGCCTGCGGACTGCTCCGCCTCGCTGAGCAGGAAGTCGCGGTGGTCGGGCGTGCCGTCGAGCACGCGGGTCTCGCAGGACCCGCAGATGCCGTCGCGGCACGAGCTGTTCACGCTGAGCCCGGCGCCCTCCGCGGCGTCGAGGATCGACGTGTCGGGGCCGACCCGGAGCGTCAGCCCCGAGGTACGGCACTCGACCTCGAACTCCTCGTCGTCTCCGGCGCGTTCCACGGTGGGGGCGGCGAACCGCTCCAGGCGCAGCCGGCCCTCCGGGCAGCGTTCCTCCACGGCCGCGAGGAGGGGTTCGGGTCCGCACGAGTACACGAGCGCGTCGTCGGGCAGCCGCGTGAGCACCGACTCCAGGTCGATGTGGCCCAGCTCGTCCTGCGGGACGAGCGTCACATCGCCGCCGAGCAGGGCGAGTTCGGAGGTGAAGGCCATCGAGGCCCGGCTCCGGCCCCCGTAGACCATCCGCCACTCGGCGCCCCTGCGGGCGGCCTCGCGGGCCATCGCGAGCAGGGGGGTGATCCCGATGCCGCCGGCGACGAAGACGTACGAGCCGGCGTCCTCCAGGGCGAAGTGGTTGCGCGGTTCCGAGACCGTGACGGACCGGCCGGGCCGCAGCTTCGTGTGCACATGGCGCGAACCGCCGCGCGAGGAGGGCTCGTTGAGGACGCCGATCCGGTACGCACCCTGGTCGTGCGGGTCGCCGCACAGGCTGTACTGACGGACGTGGCCACCGACGTGCACGTCGATGTGGGCGCCGGGCGTCCAGGCGGGCAGGGGCTTGCCTTCGGGGTGGGCGAGCTCGACGGACAGTACGCCCTCGGCCTCCCATGTCATGCGGTGGACGATCAGCTGCAGCGGGTTCTCGCTCATGGCCTGGTGCCTCCTTACCGGCGATAGGCAGTACGGGACCGGATTACCGGCCCGGGATCCTCACGGGTGGGGTGAACGGGTTCTTCATCGGGCCAAGGGCCGCGAGGTCGACCTCGACGAGCGTCGGCCCGTCGGAGGCGACGGCCTCCCCGATGACGGGTGCCGCGTGCTCCTCGGCGGCGATCCGCAGGTACGGCAGGTCGCAGGCGCGGGCGAGGAGTTCGAAGTCGGGTGTCACCAGGTCGACGCCGGAGCGGCGCTCGCTGTGGCGGTCCTGCATGTTGCGCAGCACGCCGTACCCTCCGTCGTTGAAGACGATCAGGGTGAGGCGGGGCCGCTCCTGGGCGAGGGTGAGCAGTTCGCCGAGGTGGACGGCGAGTCCGCCGTCGCCGGCGAGGACGACGGTGGGTGCGTCGGGCCGCGCGAGCGCCGCGCCGATCCCCATCCCGAGGCCTTGGCCGATGCCGCCGCCGCGCGGGAAGACGTTGTCCCGCGGGTCGTACATCTCGAGGAGGCGGTTGCCCCAGCTGCTGGAGGGGATGGTCACGTCGCGGGCGACGACCGCCTCGCGCGGCAGCGCGGCGCGGATCGCGTCGCAGATCGCGGCCTGCGGGCCGATGGCGTCGTGAAGATGGGCGCGTACCTCGGAGCGCACGGCACGGACGCGTTCCCGCCAGCCATGCTCGGCGGGCGTGGCGTGCCGGGTCAGGGCCGTGAGGGTGGGTGCGGCGTCGCCGTGCAAGGGGTGCGCGACCGGGTAGACCCGGCCGAGCGCCGCCGCGTCGACGTCGATCTGTATGTGCGCGGCGGGCAGCTCCAGCGTGTAGTCGGCGGTCTCGTTGGACCGGAAGTGGGTGCCGATGGTGATCAGCACGTCCGCGTCGGCGAGCAGGGCCCGTGCGGCGGGGGTGGTGGCGAAGTTGCCGATGACCTGTTCGTGGTCCTCGGGCACCGTGCCCCGCCCGGAGTTGGAGGTGAGCAGTCCCGCTCCGGTCACCTCCAGGAGACGGGCGAGTTCGGGGCGGGCCCCGGTCGCGCCGCCGCCGGCCCAGACGAGGGGGCGGCGGGCGGAGGCCAGCAGCTCGCCGGCGGCGGCCAGTTCGCCGTCCGTGGGGGCCGCTGCGGCGGGGAGGCCGGGAACGGCGAGGCCGTCGGTCTGGGGCGCGTACTGGAGGTCGATGGGCCACTCCACGCTCGCCGGCCCGCCGGGTCCGCCCGGGCCGCTGAGCGCTGCCCGCGCCGCCTCGCGCAGGACGTGGCCCGCCCGTTCGGTGTCCGGCACGGTCGCGGCGTGGGCCGACACGGCGGTCAGCATGCCGAGCTGGTCCTTGGTCTCGTGGATGAACCCCCGTCCGCTGCCGAGGAACTCGCTCTCCACCTGGCCGGTGACGTGCAGCACGGAGCTGCCGGCGCTCAGCGACTCGATCAGGGATCCGGCCGCGTTGCCCGCGCCGGTTCCGGTGGAGGTCAGGGCGCAGCCGATGGAGCCCCGGGCGCGTCCGTAGGCGTCGGCGGCGTTCACGGCGGACGCCTCGTGGCGCACGGGAACGAACCGCAGTTCGCGGTCGACGGCCTCGACGAGCGGCAGGTTGTGCACGCTGACGATGCCGAAGACGGTGTCGATGCCCAGTTCACGCAGGACGGCGACGAGGAGATCGCCTCCGTTGTCGTAACGCATGGTGTCTCCTCAGAGGATGGAACGGCCGACGCCGCCGCACACGTCGATGCTGGTGCCGGTGATGTACGAGGCGCGGGGCGAGAGCAGGGTGACGACCGCGTACGCGACCTCCTCGGCCCGGCCGAGCCGGCCGAGTGCGACGCCCCGGTCGGCGGCCAGCTCCGCCTGCCAGTCCTCGTAGCTCGTGCCGGTGGCGGCCGCGGCGTGGCGGCGGGTCCACTGGCCGGTGTCGATGAGGCCCAGGCACACGGAGTTGACCCGGATGCCGTCGCCGGCGAGTTCGGCCGACAGGGACTTGGAGAGGTTGAGGATGCCGGCGCGGGCGGCGCTGGTGGTGATCAGCCGGGGCTCGGGCTGCTTGGCGAGGACCGCGTTGATGTTGACGACGCTCGCCGCCTCGGAGCGGGCGAGGAACGGGCGCGCGGCACGCAGGGGGTTCAGCACCCCGGCGAACTTGAGCTCCAGTTCGTCGCGCCAGTCCTCGGCCGTCGAGTCGTCGAGCCCCTTCATGCGGGACTGTCCGGCGTTGTTGACGAGTCCGTCGACGCCGCCGAACGTGTCGGCGGCGCCGCGTACGAAGCGGTCCACGGCGTCGGCGTCCCGTACGTCGCACGCGCCGGTGAGCAGGCGGTCCCGCCCGGCGCCCAGCCGGGCTGCCGCCTTGGCGAGACGGTCGGCGTCACGGCCGCAGGTGGCGACGCGGGCGCCTTCTTCGAGCAGGGCGCGGACCGTGGCCAGGCCGACGCCCGAGCTGCCGCCGGTGACCACGATGGTGCGGTCGGCGAGGCCCAGATCCATAACGGGTTTCTCCTGCGCTTCAGTTCATGGTGAAGCCGCCGTTGACGGCGATCACCTGTCCGGTCAGATAGCGGGACTCCTCGCCGAGCAGGTACGAGACGATCCCGGTGAGGTCGTCGGGCTGCTGCGGCCGGGAGACGGCCCGGTTCACGCGGTAGAGGTCGTGCCGCTCGGCGGGCACGGTCTCGGTCGCCTCGCACTCGGTGAGTCCGGGGGCGACCGCGTTGACGGTGATCCCCTTGTCACCGAGCTCGCGCGCCATGGCCCGGGTGAGGGCGATGACCGCTCCCTTGGAGGCGATGTAGTGGGCGAGGCGTGGGGAGCCGTAGAGCGCGGCGTCCGAGGCGATGTTGACGATCCGGCCCGGTGCCGCGAGGAGCGGGTACAGGGCCTTGGAGACCAGCCAGGGGCCGCGGGCGTTGACCGTCATCAGCCGGTCCCACACCTCGATGTCGATGTCCTGGAACTCCTTGCCGCCCACGCCGTTGGCGAGCGCCGCGTTGTTGACCAGGCCGTACAGCGGGCCGATCTCCCGCACGGCGGCCGCCAGCGCGGCCACCGAGTCCGGGTCGGCGACGTCGCAGCGTACGAAGCGGGCGTCGATGCCCTCCTCGCGCAGCTCCGCGGCCGCGCGCTCGCCCCGCTCCCGCTCCAGTTCGGCGACGACGACGCGGAAGCCGTCCTCGCCCGCCCGGCGGGCCATGGCCAGTCCCAGGCCACGGCCCGCTCCGGTGACGACGACGGTGCGCGCGTCGGCCGGGGGCAGATCAGCCACGGGTGACGCCGTGCATCGGCGAGTACTCCGGGTAGGTCGGGACCTGCGGCTTCTGCGTGCCGATGACGACGCAGAAGAGGGCGTCGGTGTCCCCCTCGTTCTTGAGGGAACGGGTCACGCCGGCCGGGACGACGATCATGTCGCGGTAGCCGAGGGTCCGGTACTCGACCTCGTCGGGGCCTCGGTGGATGCCGACCTTGACCTCGCCCTCCAGGACGAAGAACGCCTCTTCGACGTCGTGGTGGGTGTGCGCCGGGCCCTCGGCGCCGGGCGGAAGCAGCATGTTGGAGAAGGTGAACCCGCCGGACGGGATGATCCGGCTGTCGTTCTCGTGGTTGCCGGTCGCGCCGGAGCCGACGTACCGGATCTGGCCACGGCGGAACTGCGCGCCGGCCTTCTCCTGGAAGGACAGGGTGTCGAAGTCGGCGACCCGGGAGTCCTTGGTGGCGATGAGCGAGTCGGTGTAGTCGGCGAGGTCGCCGCCGTTGTCGTACTCGGTGGTGGTCAGGGGCATGGGAACGGCTCCTATTCGGGGATGCGGGCGGTGATACGGAGGTGGGAGAGGACCCAGGCGTTGAAGCGCCCGGGCTGCTCCTGGTTGGCCAGGTGACCGGCGTCCTTGACGATCACGAAGGCGGTCTTGTGGAGGGCTCCGGCGATGGCCTGGCTCGCCTCGATGCCGGTGACCTCGTCCTTGTCGCCGCAGAGCACGAGCGAGGGTGCGGCGACCGAGGGCAGTTCGGAACGGAGATCGGCCGAGGCCATGGACTCGGCGGCGTAGGCGTAGCCCGGGAGCCGTACCGAGGCCGCCATGGTGGCGACGACCCGCCGGACCAGGTCGGCCGGGGCGCCGGGTGACACCAGACGTGGTCCGCGTGCCTCGGCGAAGGCGCGCGGGCCGAGTTCGACCAGCTCGGTGGCGCGGGCCCGCATGGCCGCCGCCTTCTTCTCGTCCGTGCCCGAACCGGGGCTGGAGTCGGCGACGATCAGAGAGGCGACGAGGTCCGGGTGGCGGGCGGCGAGCCGCAGGGCGATCACACCGCCCCAGGAGACGCCGAGCACATGGGCGCTCCCGCCGCGCTCTCGGATCAGCCCTGCCGCCACGTCCGCGAAGTCGTCGAGGGTGAGGGGGACTTCGGGGTCGGGCGACGAGGCGTAGCCGGGGGCGTCCCAGGCGACGACCCGTGCGTACGACGAGAGTTCGGCGAGCTGCGGGGCGAAGGCGGCCGACGACGAGCCGATGCCGTGCAGGCACAGGAGCAGGGGACCGTGGTCACCGGCTTCCTCGACGTGGACCTGCGTGGCGACCGGGGCGAGGAGGTCGGCGCTCACAGGATCTGCCCCGTCCGCCCGGCGAGCGCGGCGAGGCTGCGCAGTACCGCGTACGGCACGACCTGGCTGGTCGCCGGGTTCCCGGGGTCCGGCAGGTGCGCGACCTCGAAACGGTACGTCCCGTGCGGGCCGGCCGCCTCGATGACGTGGCGGGTGTGGTGCGCCCCGGGATCGGCGACGACCCGGACCCGCACAGCGTCCAGGTCGCCGACGGCCAGCGCGACCGAGGCGGCCACGTTCGTCGACTTGGGGAATCTGACCGGGACCTCGCGGGCCGTTCCGGTCATGACCTCGACCGGGCCGGTCGCCGTCCGCATCCGGGCGAGCAACTCCTCGTCCATCCAAGGCTGTTCGAGGGTCGAGGGCAGCTTTGTGGTGGTGAGCCGGACGTCACTGAGCGGTCCCAGGGAGCGGACCGCCTGGAGCAGGTCGAGTCCGCCGACGGCGCCGCCGGTGAAGTACACCCGGCCCGGGCCCGCCGCGAGCAGTCGCTTCGCCAGCTCGTCGTCGGTCAGCGCCCCGGTGGAGGCGATCAGCAGGTCGGTGCCGGAGGCGAGCACCCGCTCGCCCCATTCCCTTACGACACCCTGGCCCGCCGCCTCCACGATCAGGTCGCAGCGCTCCAGCGCCTCTTCGAAGGGGACCTGCGGGGCCGGGGCGGCCTCGCCGAGAGGACGGTTGTCGACGACGCAGTCGAGCTCCGCGCCGCTCACGTCGCCCGCGGCGAGCGCGGTGCCGACGATCCGGCCGATCGCGCCCCAGCCGACGATGCCGACCTTGCGTACGGTGCTCATACGGTGACCTCCTGGGCGTCGAGGGGGGCGAGCGGGCCGGGGTCCGGCGCGCCCGCCATGTGGCAGCGGATCTCCTTCGACGGCGGGCCCGCCGTCCCCCACAGGTCGGACAGGTCCGGCACCCGCCGCCAGACTCGGGCGATCCAGGCGTCCTCGACGATCTGGGCGACCTCGGAGGTGTACTCGCAGACCAGCCCGGAGGGGTCGGTGAAGTAGGAGAAGGTGTTGTTCCCGGGGCCGTGGCGGCCGGGTCCCCACTGGGGGGTGATGCCGTGGTGGCGGAGCCGGCCGAGGCCGCGCATGAAGTGGTCGACCGAGCTCATCTCGTACGCCACGTGGTTGAGCGAGGTCCACTCGGCCTGGTTGAACGCGATGCAGTGGTGGTCGGCGTTGCAGCGCAGGAACGCCATCTGGTGCTCGGACCAGTCGGAGACGCGCAGGCCGAGCACCTCGCAGTAGAAGGCGACCGCGGCGTCGATGTCGACGGTGTTGAGCACGGCGTGGGTGACCCCGACGGGCACGGCGCCGTCCCGTCCGCGCGGCACGACCGCCTCGACGTGGGCGCTGATCTCGATGAGGCGCCCCTCGGGGTCGGTGAACCGCAGGCCGTATCCGCCGCCCGCCCCGTCCAGCGGTCCGGGCCCGAAGACGGGGACGAGAGAGCGCGCCTCCAGGCGCCGGGCCGCCTCGTCCACCTCGGCCGGGGTCCCGACGGCGAAGGAGATCCGGCCGAGGCCGACGCGCTCGTGCTCGGTCAGCTGGAGGACGTGGTGTTCGTCGCTCGTGCCGCGCAGCCAGCTGGTCCCCGTGTCGGACTCGACGGTTTCGAGGCCCCAGACGTCCTCGTAGAAGCCGGCGGCCTCGGTGAAGGCCGGGGTGTACAGCTCGACGGAGCGCAGGGAGCGGAGGCGGGCGATCGGACCTGGCGGTGTGGGGTGCATGAGTCTCTCCAGACGGGCGGCGTGCCGGGTCAGTTGGCCCAGGGCAGGGGAAGGTCGGAGGTGCCCCAGTACAGGGACTTCTGTCGCTGGTAGGCGCGGATCGCGTCCCGGCCCTTCTCCGTACCGAGGCCGCTGTCCTTCCATCCGCTGAACGGGGTGGAGGCGCTGAACTGCTTGTACGTGTTGATCCAGACGGTGCCGGCCTCGATCCGGCGGGCGATCCGCCAGGCGGCGCGCAGGTCACGGGTCCAGATGCCGCAGGCCAGCCCGTAGACGGAGTCGTTGGCCTGGCGGACGAGGTCCTCCTCGTCGTCGTAGGGCAGGGCGACGAGGACCGGGCCGAAGATCTCCTCCTGGCAGGTGCGGGAGGTGTTGGCCAGGCCGTCCAGGACGGTCGGGAGGTAGTACGCGCCGTCCTGGTACCGCTCCCCCTGGGGCGCCGCCCCACCGCACAGCACGCGCGCGCCTTCGGAGCGGGCGAGGTCGACGTAGGCGGCGACGGAGTCGCGGTGGCGGTGGTGCACCAGGGGGCCGACCTGGGTGGCCGGATCGGTGCCGGGGCCGACGCGCAGCTTGCGGACCCGCTCGACGAGCTCGCCGACGAAGGCGTCGTGGATCTCGCGTGCCACGAAGAGCCGGGATCCGGCGATGCAGGACTGGCCGCTGGACGAGAAGATCCCGAACAGCACTCCGGCGAGGGCCTGCTCGATGTCGGCGTCGGCGCGCACGATGGTCGGCGACTTCCCGCCCAGCTCCAGTGAGGCGGGGACGAGCTTCTCACCGGCGATCGCGGCGATGGACCGGCCGGTCTCGGTGCCTCCGGTGAATCCGATCCGGGCGACGAGGGGGTGGCGCACGAGGGCGTCGCCGACGGTCCTCCCGCTGCCGGGCAGCACCGAGAGCAGGGCGGTGGGCAGGCCGAACTCGTCGAGCGCCCGGGTGATCAGCCGTCCGAGGGCGAGGGAGACCAGCGGGGTCCAGGCGGCGGGCTTGAGGAGGACGGCGTTGCCTGCGGCGAGCGCGGGGGCGATCTTCTGCGCGTCGCTGGCGACCGGGGAGTTCCAGGGATTGATCGCGCCGACCACGCCGATCGGTTCGTGGACGCTCATGGTGACGTACGGGCCGCGGGACGGGGTGACCGTGTCCTCGGCCGTCTCCAGCGCGGCGGCCATGTACCGGAAGGTGCCCGCGGCGCTGAGCGCGAGGGCGCGTGTCTCGGTGAGGGTCTTGCCGGTGTCGGCGGTCTGCACGGCGGCCAGATCGGGCGCCGCCTCCTCGGTCAGCTCGGCGATCCGGTGCAGCAGCCGGGCGCGCTCGTGGGCGGGCATGTCGCGCCAGGCGGGGTCCGCCACCGCCTTCGCCGCGGCTTCGGCCGCCTCGGCGACCTCGTCGACCGAGGCGGAGTGCACGGTGGCGAGCACGCGTCCGGTCGCCGGATCTACGGTGTCGACCGGCTCGCCCGCACCGCGTCGCCACTGGCCCGCGATCAGGATGTCGGTGGGAAGGAGCTGCACGGGTGGACCTCCGGGCGGGCGGCGGAAGGGGAGTTGGCTCCGAGCACGGACGGAGTCCGGCGCGACCCCGTGACCGGAATCGTCGAAGCACTAGAAATCTAAGTGCTTAACTATTTCTCGACAAGCCCCCGAGTCGAGATCGTTGCCGAATCGGCCTTGAGCACGCCCTTCACGGACCCGATGATGGCTAGCGGGCCTGCGAGACAGAGATCTCTAGGCGCTTAACCATTGACCGCTTAGATATAGGCCCCTACTGTCTCGGCAACTCCCCTGCCCGCGGAAGGACCCCTCCATGACGACTGTGGCCGGCAAGCAGGCCAGCGGCTCCGTAGCCGCGCGACTTGAACGACTTCCGCACTCCCGGTGGCACGTCAAGGTCCGGTTCCTGATCGGAGCCGTCACCTTCTTCGAGGCGTTCGACCAGCTGCTGGCCGCCTCCGCACTGCCCGTCCTGATGAAGGAGTGGCACCTGACCACCGGGCAGGCCACCCTCGCCGTGACCTCCGCCTCCATCGGAATGCTGCTCGGCGCCCTGGCGGCCGGCTGGCTCGGCGACCGGATCGGCCGGGTCCGCACCGTCGCCCTGGGCGTCGGCATCACCGGCCTCGCCAGCCTCGCCGTCGCGTTCTCCGGCAGCATCGACACGTTCTCGCTCTTCCGGTTCGTCCAGGGACTCGGCATCGGCGGAGTCGTACCCGTCGCCGCGACCTACATCAACGAGATCGCCCGCTCCGACAAGCGGGGCCGGTTCGTCCTGCTGTACGAGATGATCTTCCCCGCCGGACTCGCCGCGGCCACGCTGGTGGCCGTGTGGGTGGTCCCGCACTTCGGCTGGCGCGCGATGTTCCTCATCGGCACCATCCCGGTACTGCTCGCCGCCGCACTGCCCCGCCAGGTCGCCGAGTCCCCGCGCTGGCTGCTGGCCCGCGGTCGCACCCAGGAGGCGGAGGAGGTCATCGCGCGCATCGAGGCCGAGGTGACCCGTTCGACCGCCGCCGCACTGCCCGCGCCCGACGCGAACCTGTCCGACGAGGCGTCCCGCGGCCGCCTCGGCGACCTCTTCCGCGGACGCTACCTCCGGCGGACGATGGTCCTCTCGGGTCTGTGGTTCGTCGCCTACTACGTCAACCACGGCATCTCCACCTGGCTGCCCTCGCTCTACACGAAGACGTTCGGCCTGGATCTGACCACCGCCCTCACCTACACACTGCTGAGCAACGTGACCGGCCTGCTCGGCACCCTCATCGTCGCGCTCCTGATCGACCGCATCGGTCGCCGGCCCGCCCTCGTGTGCGCGCTCGTCGGCACCGTGCTCTCGCTGGGCGTGCTCGCCCTGGCCGGCGCGACCTCGGGCGGCCAGGTGGCGATCTTCGCCTCCTGTACGACCTTCTTCCTCTACGCGGTCAACGCGGGGCTCTACCTGTACTCGCCCGAGCTGTACCCCACCGCCAACCGCGCCAAGGGCGCCGCGTTCGGTGGCGTGTGGAACCGGCTCGGCGTCATCCTCGGCCCCGTGACCGTCGGCGCGATCATCGCAGCGGGCGGCAGCCTGACCCTCGTCTTCCTGCAGCTCGCGGTGGTGGCCGCGGTGGGCGCGGCGATCGCCTGCTTCGCCGTCGAGACCAAGGGCAAGACGCTGGAGGAGCTCAACGCCTGAGCCGACCGGCAGAGCGGCTCCCTGACACTTTCACCTCAGCGCTAAGATTCTCAGCGCTGAGGTGAAGGCGCGGGACGACGCCGGACGAGGGGAAGAGCATGGCTGTATCGAAGCCGTCGGACCGTGACGCCGTCGCGCGGGTGATCGAGGACTGGGCGCGGGAGAGGCCGGAGCTGGACACCAGCCCGCTGGAGGTCCTCGCCCGTCTCCACCGCTCCTTCCTGCGCTACAGCACCCGGCTCACGGCATCGATCGAGCGGCACGGCCTGTCCGTGGCGGGCTTCGACGTCCTCACCGCCCTACGGAGGGCGGGACACCCGCACCGGCTGACGGCCGGCCAGCTCGCCGACTCCGGCCTCGTGTCCTCGGCGGGGGTGACACTGCGCATCGACCGCCTGGAGAAGGACGGCCTCATCGTTCGCGAACGGGACGCCGACGACCGCCGCGTCGTCTACTCCCGCCTCACCGACAAGGGCCTCGCGACGGTGGACACCGTGTTCGCCGAGCATCTGGACAACGAGAGCCGGATGCTCGGCGGCCTGTCCCCCTCCGAACGCCGCCAGCTCGCACGACTGCTGCGCAAGCTGGAGGAGTCGATCATCGCCTCCGACGAGGAGCCGACGGACACGACCGCGTAGCGGGCTCATTCGTCCGGTGCTCGCCACGAAGCCCCGTCGAGCTGCCTCCGCAGCTCAGCGGGGCTTTCGGCCGTGGCCCGTGCGACCGCTACGACCTGGGATCGAAGCAAACCGGCCGCCGGTGAAGTCGCTTTGATCGACTGTGACTCCCATGGCAAAGTGTTCGCGTTTGCGTTCTGCGAACGCACTTACGTACGGGGGGCTTTGGGGTCATGGCTGTCACGGTGCCGGATTGGGCTGACACGCTGCTGGATCTGGTGGGGGTGAACTGGCCGAACGTCGACGAGGACGCCTACCGGGACATGGCG